>CAYNMH010000060.1:0-22275 GCA_964398145.1 uncultured Flavimarina sp.
AATACTAGAATACATAACCTACACCGGCCTGAACCGCGTAGTTATAAGCATTTACATTGTCATAAATACGGGTAAACCCACGGGTGTATCTGCCCTGAATAAAGAAACCGCTGTCAAACTGATATTCAAGTCCGGCAGCTGTACCGAATTCAAAAGTATTGGCCCCATCTATAATATTTACATCTCCACCGTTACTCACGGGCTGGTAATCGATTTCTTCATTTACTAGAAAGTTAATGGAAGGTCCTGCCTGCAGGCTAAACCCGTCTGCCAGATAAATTTTAGCCAATAAAGGAACCTGAATGTAGTCTAGTTGGTACTCTATGTTCTCATCTATATCCAAAAAGTTATCTTCATCAATAGCTGCAATGGTAGAACCCTGTGCAGAATAAATTACTTCAGGTTGAAATGAGAATTTTTCAGATATAGGAAGTTCTGCTACAAAACCGGCATTAAAGCTTAAACGGGAATCCTCATCCCGCGAATCTTCCCCGGCTATATTTGAAACGTTAAGTCCTCCCTTTACTCCTAATTTGAACGATTCCTGTGCAAAACTCGTAGCTGAACCCAGAGCCAAAAATGCTCCTAGTAGAATTAATTTTTTCATGTTGTTTGTTTTTAAATTTGAAACAAAGCTAGAAATGACGGGGCTTTACAGCTATTAATGAAGCCCTAATATTTAGCAAACAAAATCATAATTGGCAAGTATGACGACCTTAACCCACCAAAGGTCTGATGATCTGAATCTTAGAAAAAATAAGCGTTAACATTGCGAATCTGGCATTTTAAAGACTAATGAAAATCAGAAGATTGCTGAAATAGCCGGCGAACTTCAAATGGTACCGAATGTTAAAAACCGTTAATTTCTTTACAGTAAACCAATAAAAAAACCCTGCAAAGCAGGGCTTATATATTCTAAATACTATTGTTCTTAGTTGAAAATGAATCCAAGTGAAGCTGCAAACACACCGTTTTTAGTAGAATTGTCACCGGTTTCTCCATCATAGATATCGGTAAAACCTTGTGTGTAACGTGCATTCAGGTACAGACCTCCGTTAAATTTATAACCTACACCCACAGCACCTGCAAAATCAATATCATTAAAGTTGTCTTCATTAAAATTAAGCTCACCATTCGGACCGTCAACTTTGCTTTCTACCAGAAACCCTACTTGTGGTCCTGCTTCCAGATAAAGACCTTGTACTAAATAGATTTTTGCTAAAACCGGTACGTTAATATAATCCAGTTGGAATTCTGTGTCCTGGTCGTTGTCGCGCTGAACCAGATCAAAACCCTGACCGGAATAGAATACCTCCGGTTGAACGGCAAATTTTTCAGAAACCGGGATTTCTAGTACGGCACCCAGATTAAACGAAGTACGTGCACTATCGTCATCAAATTCACCAAAACCATCACCGGTAAGATTGGAGAAGTTTACACCACCCTTAATACCAAACGCCAGGTCGCTTTGCGCCATCATTGCTGATGAACCACTGATTACAAGTATTGCTGCTAAAAATAACTTTTTCATTGTTTTAAGTTTTAAATTTGAAACAAAGCTACAAGCTACCCCTAAGCCATTTTCCTAACACCTAATTAAATATTATTTAAAATATTCTAAAAGCTACCCCTATAGTTTGATGAACTGGCAAAAAATCTTAACAGACTACACGATTTATTTAAAGCTGGAACGTGGGCTTTCTGAAAATTCCATTCTCAGTTATCAGCAGGATATTGAAAAACTGATGAAATGGATGGAAGAATTTGAAGTAAATAAATCACCTACAGTTATAGATCGTGATACCTTACAGGAATTTATTTATGATGTAGCCAAAAAACTTTCGGCACGTTCACAAGCCCGAATTTTATCAGGCTTAAAAGGTTTTTTTGAATACCTGATCTTTGAAGATTACCGTAAAGACAACCCTACAGATTTGATTGAAGCCCCTAAAGTGGGCCGCAAACTACCAGACACCCTGTCTGAAGCAGAGATCGATCAGATTATAGACAGTATCGACTTGAGCTCCCCTCAGGGAGAACGTAACCGTGCAATTTTAGAAACCTTATATGCCTGCGGCCTACGGGTTTCAGAACTTCTGAGTCTTAAACTTTCTGACTTGTATTTTAAAGAAGGCTATATTCTGGTTACCGGGAAGGGAAACAAACAACGTTTTGTTCCCATTGCTAAAAGTACTCAGAAATTCATAACAATCTATAAAGACCAAATACGGGTGTACCAAAAACCGAAGCCAGGCTTTAGCGATATCTTATTCCTGAACAGACGGGGACAAGGACTTACCCGGGCAATGATATTTACTATTGTACGCAATCAAACCCGCGAAGCCGGCATCCGAAAAAAAATAAGTCCGCACACATTCAGACATTCTTTTGCCACGCATTTACTGGAAAACGGCGCCGATCTTAGAGCGATTCAGCAGATGCTGGGACACGAGAGTATCACCACTACCGAGATTTATATGCACGTAGACCGCTCGCATCTGACTGAAGTGGTAAATCGCTTTCACCCCAGAAAGTAAATCCCCGCGGGGCACGCCAGGGAATATAATACCATTGGCATTGCCAATAAAAAATCCCGAGTCAGAACGACCCGGGATTTCCTCACTAACTAACCAATAAACTAAACTAAATTAAGAGATTGCAATCATACGTTTGGCCTGTACCTTAGCTTCTTCTTTTTTAGGAAGCGTGATATTTAAAACGCCATTTTCATAATTTGCACTAATCCTGGAGTTATCAACAGTATCTGGCAGACTAAATGCGCGTTTAAAAGTGCTGTAATTAAATTCTTTGCGTGTAAAACGACCATTTTTTTCTGAGGTTTCAGACTCTGATTTGGCTTCAGCAGAAATGGTGAGCACATCGTTGTCCAGTTCAATGTTAAAGTCCTCCTTAGTTTTGCCTGGAGCTGCAACGGCAACCTCAAAACTTTCTTCATTTTCCAGAATGTTAACAGCAGGAATACTCACCCCAATACTGTTTACATTAGTAGTACCTCCTAACCAATCGGTTTTAAACATATCATCAAATATGGATGGTAACCAGTTTTCGTTTGTTCTTTTTACTAAGCTCATATCTAAAGGTTTTTAAATTTATAATTACAGAACTATCCGGGCAATTCTAATACCAGAAACAAACTAATGACTTTATGTCGCTAATTTTCCAAGTCTAAGTGTCATTTTGTCAACATTTTAAATAAAAAAACCCGGAAGTTTTAGCTTCCGGGTCTTTCTACTAACTAAAATTCAATCAGTATTCCTACAAACTTGCTTCTAAAGTTACCGGAACATGATACGTTTGTCCTACGATAGGGGTAGTTTCAAATTTTTTGTAATTCAAACGCCCCTGAATAAACCTTTTGATCGTCACATCTTCCGAATCTACAGAAAGTACTACCAATTCGTTAGCTTCATTTACGGTAAAGCACACCTTTACGGTTGTTCTTTCCTGAATTTTAAATTCAGGTCTGGCCAGATGATTTGCCAGTTCTTTTTTCATTTCCAATTTAACCACTTTACTGGTGGTGTTTGAAGTTGGTTCCGTTGTGTTTGCGTTTAACGCTGTACCGCAGATGATCGCTACTGCAAGTACCATAGTTTTAAAAGTTTTCATAATGTTTGATTTTTGAATGATGTACTAAAAAGACGTATTCAAGCCCTTTGAGTTACAGCTAGTAAATTCTTTTAACTTTTAATTAACTTTTTTAAAACTTCATTTTCAAGCAGTTAGCTTCACTACTAAATGGATTAAGCTGAATAGCATCTACTTAATAATCAGCATTTTATTAATTAAGCCGGTTTTCTAATAGTTTATTTTACAACTGGGTTGGTATTAACACTTAATAACACAAAAAAAGCCCCCGATTCTCATCGAGGGCTTTTGATATAATAATAAAAGTAGAATTCTGTCTGTAGATTAAGCCAGAACTTTTTGAACTTTGTCTGCAGCTTCCTGAAACTGAATAGCACTTTGTACATCAAGACCGCTGTTATCAATAAGTTCTTTAGCAAGGTCTGCATTTGTACCCTGTAGACGTACAATTATAGGCACATTGATGGTCCCCATATTTTTATAGGCATCTACAATACCCTGCGCTACACGATCGCATCGTACGATACCTCCAAAAATGTTTACCAAAATAGCCTTAACACTAGGATCTTTAAGAATCAATTTAAAAGCAGTTTCCACGCGCTCAGCATCAGCAGTTCCTCCCACATCCAGGAAGTTAGCGGGCTCACCCCCTGCTTGTTTGATTAAATCCATAGTTGCCATCGCAAGACCGGCTCCGTTTACCATACATCCCACGTTACCATCAAGATCTACATAATTAAGACCGGCTTCTTTGGCTTCAACCTCTACCGGATTTTCTTCACGCTTATCACGCATAGCTGCGTAATCTTTATGACGGAAAAGCGCATTATCATCTAAAGACACTTTAGCATCAACGGCCATTATTTTATCATCGCTGGTTTTTAAAACCGGATTGATCTCAAATAATGAAGAATCAGATTCGGAATAGGCTTTATAAAGTGCATCAACAAATTTTACCATCTCTTTAAAAGCAGTACCGCTTAATCCCAGATTGAATGCGATGCGTCTTGCCTGAAAACCAAGCAATCCGGTTGCAGGATCAATTTCTTCGGTATAAATAAGGTGCGGTGTTTTCTCAGCCACTTCTTCGATATCCATTCCACCCTCAGTAGAATACATAATCATATTACGACCGGTAGACCGATTAAGCAACACAGACATATAAAATTCATTAGGCTCACTATCTCCGGGATAGTACACATCTTCTGCGATAAGCACCTGATGTACTTTCTTCCCTTCGGCAGAAGTTTGTGGGGTTACCAGATTCATTCCAATGATTTCCCCTGCAATTTGTTCTACTTCCTGAAGGTTTTTTGCAAGCTTTACGCCGCCTCCTTTTCCTCTACCCCCGGCGTGCACCTGAGCTTTGATAACGTGCCAGCCTGTACCGGTTTCTTCGGTAAGCTTTTTTGCAGCCTGTACGGCTTCAGCAGGTGTGGTGGCTACTATACCGCGCTGAATGCGCACCCCAAAACTGCTTAATATTTCTTTTCCTTGATATTCGTGTAGATTCATAATCAGGCGTTTCTTTATAATTGAAATTTGCTGTGCAAAAATAGGTATTTAGCCTTAACCCTGCCAATAATTTGAATTTGATTTACCACCCGCTCATTCGTCAAAACCTCCCAGCGTATATTCGGTAAAATCAAGCGGATCAAAATTCTTGAAGTGCCCGTTGAGCTCAATGAGCCTTCGGGTTCTGTTTACCTGCTCAACAATGGGTATGGTTGCCGTGAGGTGGTCAATAAGAAAACTGTAGCGGTCAGACTCGCGCGACATCTGCAGTATATGCAATTCCTGATCGAGCGACAAGCCCAGTTTATGGGCAAAACTATAGCTGTTAATCGCGTCCAGTTCTACAGCAGGAGCAGCGGTACCCAGCACTTTATAAAATTCCTGAACCAGATTATAGAAGGTTTTAGCCTGCCCCGGTAAAGCATCATTAATCGTTTCTATAAACTCTACGGTCGCCCCGGCGTATAATTTTTCAGAGTAACTGGGATAAAAATCCTGAATCCTAAATGCCCGAATACCCCTGCAAATTACATCACTGGCACCATTGGGATATTTCTTTTTTATTTCAAGCAACTCTACTTCAGTACCATACGTCATTCTTCGGTTTAAATAGGCGGGAATACCAAAAGTGATTTGAGTCGTTTCACAATCTGCTATCAATTGCTGATATCTGTTTTCAAAAATATGTAAGGGCAGCAACTCGCCCGGAAATACCACGAGTTCAAGCGGAAACATTGCCAAAGTTACAGTCATAAGCGTCTTGATTTGGAGTGAAATTAGTCAAATAAGCGCTAAAATGTGCTTTTTTATCAATTTTTGCCAGGACAAGGCAAATTATACTCCGGTTTAGACGGAAACTAATTATTCTATAGTAGTTTTGTACGCTTAAAATTAAAGTTATGACCCATCAGAATCTTCTGGATATCGCACAGGAATACGGAAGCCCGGTTTATGTTTATGACGCCGATAAAATTGAATCTCAATACAACAGACTCACCGAGGCATTTAAAGAGGTAGACCAGTTGCGCATCAATTATGCGATGAAAGCCCTTTCCAATCTGGCTATTCTGCAATTTATACATGGTCTGGGTGCCGGTCTTGACACCGTTAGTATTCAGGAAGTGCGTCTGGGTATAGCTGCCGGAGTCGATCCTTCCAACATTATGTTTACACCTAATGGGGTTTCTTTAAGCGAACTGGAAGAAGTCGCTGCTATGGGCGTACAGATTAACATTGACAACCTTTCCATTCTGGAGCAGTTTGGCACCCGGCATCCCAAAACTCCGGTTTGTGTACGCATCAACCCGCACGTAATGGCCGGAGGAAATACGAATATTTCAGTAGGACACATCGACAGCAAATTTGGGATTAGCATTCACCAAATTCCACATTTACTGCGCATTGTTGAAAATACCGGGATGCACGTAAACGGGATTCATATGCATACCGGAAGCGATATTCTGGATATCGACGTGTTTCTCCACGCAGCCGAAATTCTTTTTGACACCGCAAAGCACTTTAAAAAACTGGATTTTCTGGACTTTGGCAGCGGGTTTAAAGTTCCGTACAAAGCCGGAGATATCGAGACTAATATTGAAGAATTAGGTAGCAAACTCTCGGCGCGCTTTAATGAATTCCAAAAGTCTTACGGCAAACCCTTAACACTTGTATTTGAACCCGGAAAATTTCTGGTAAGTGAAGCCGGAAAGTTCTTAGTGAGTGTTAATGTAATCAAACAAACAACCTCTACCGTTTTTGCACAGGTTGACAGCGGTTTTAACCATCTTATACGTCCTATGTTTTATGGTAGCCGTCACGAAATTGCAAACATCAGTAATCCCGAAGGCCGCGAGCGGTTCTATTCGGTGGTGGGCTATATCTGCGAGACCGATACGTTTGCTACCAACAGACGAATTGCCGAGATTGCCGAGGGAGATATTTTAGCATTCAGCAATGCAGGTGCCTACTGTTTCAGTATGGCGAGCAATTACAATTCACGTTTTCGCCCTGCGGAAGTTTTATTCGTAAATGAGGAAGCCCAGCTGATACGCAAACGGGAAAATTTTGAAGATCTTCTTAAAAATCAAATTCCACTTAAAAAAGCAGTAAAAGCATAACGAGATTATTCACAGAACATTTAGCACTATAGCACAACGTATCTGATTAACAAAAGCCTTTAACCCCGCGTTGAAGGCTTTTTCTATGCATTCCGCATCACAGTACCTAATCATTGATAATTTACAGAAATACTAATCTGGGTATAATGTACAGCGTATTGCCTGAAAAAATAGTATTTTCGTCCTAAACCTTAAAAATCCGTGATCAATCGTTGCACCCTTATTTTACTGGTTTTCCTGAGCTTTGGCAGTGTTGCTTCCGCTCAGCGTGTCGCTGTACTTCACTATGAAGGTGGTGGGGACTGGTATTCTAACCCTACCTCGCTGCCCAATCTCGTGAGGTTTTGCAACGAAAATATAGCAACCCGTATTTCCCCTAAAACCGCTACAGTTAAAGCTACAGATCCCGCCATAACCCAGTTTCCTTTTGTACATATGACGGGACACGGCAATGTATTTTTTTCAGATGAAGCCTTACAAAACCTTCGCGAATACCTCGAAGCCGGTGGCTTCTTACATATCGATGACAATTACGGTATTGATTCCTATCTAAGGCCTCAGTTAAAGCGTCTGTTCCCCAATGAAGAATTGATCGAACTTCCTGCGAGCCATCCTGTATTTAGTGCGGCATATCCGTTTAAGGACGGTTTGCCAAAAATTCACGAGCACGACGGGCAAAGGCCTCAGGCTTTTGGATTATTTAAAGATGGAAGAATGCTTATTCTCTATACACTGGAGTCTGATTTAGGTGACGGATGGGAAAGCCCCGCTGTGCATAACGATCCGCCTGAGGTGCGTGAAAAGGCTTTACAAATGGGTGCAAACATAATAAAGTACGCTTTTGAAAACTGAGCAACTTTCCCATTACAATACGCCCAGGTTAACTGTCGGGAATACGCTGGTATTGCTCTGCGATCGGGTTAACAGTCCCGCAAACGCAGGCAGTTTATTCAGGCTGGCAGATGCTTTGGGAATCACTCACCTTTACTTTATAAACACCTGCCCAGATCTTAACAGCAACCGTCTTAAACGCACCGCGCGGGGTTGTGAAAAAAGCGTGGCATTTTCAACTATCGATGATGCAACAACTCTGCTTAAAGCATTAAAACAGGAACATTATACTTTAGTAGGCCTTGAGCTCACTACACAAAGTACCGCACTCCATACCTTTAAACAGACTGCAGAAAAGATTGCGCTTGTGGTGGGAAATGAAAAAGAAGGTATTTCACCCTCCATTCTTGCAAAGCTTGATTGTACCCTTCACATCCCTATGAGTGGGCAAAACAGCAGTATGAATGTAAGTCAGGCAACGGCAATTGCAGTTTACCAACTCCTTAACCCCTATAATCATGGATGAAAATAAATCAAAAATCATAGCTTATGGTATTCTGAGAGCTTTGGGAATTCTGGGAGGAATTGTCCTGGCTCTATGGTTTTTGTATCAAATACAGGCGGTCATTATGTTTATCTGTATCGCCGCGGTAATTTCGCTTATTGGCCGCCCCATTGTGAATTTTCTGAAATATAATCTAAAGATGAGCGCAACAGGAGCTGCAATTGCCACCCTGATGCTGGTAGTCTTACTGATTTCGGGGATTCTGGCCCTTTTTATACCTATACTCATTGATCAGAGCGATCATATTAGCCGTATCAATTTTGAAGAAGTAAAACACAATGTAAACCGACTTAATATTGAGTTTAGCCGGACGCTGGGAGTTGATCAGGTCACTTTAATTGAAGGTTTTAAGCAGTCAGACTTTATCAAGAATTTTGACATTTCGGTGATACCCACGTTTATCAATGGTATTTTAGGCAATTTCAGCTCCATGGTAGTGGGTTTGTTATCGGTTATTTTTATTTCGTTCTTTTTATTGAAAGACAGTCATTTACTTTTAGACAGCATTCTGGTTTTTGCCAATCAGGGAGAAGAAACGCGTTTCAGGCGGGTTTTTCATAAAACCAAACTCCTCCTCTCCCGCTATTTTCTGGGAATTTTACTCCAGCTTTCTATTCTGTTCTGTTTTTATTCAATTCTATTAGTAAGTTTTCAAATTCCCAATCCCTTTGCCATCGCCTTATTTTGCGCAATGCTCAATGTAGTACCATATATAGGACCGGTAGTGGGCAGTTTAGTCATGATGCTTTTAGTAATAAGCGGGTACTTTACAGCAGATTTTCAGGAGGTCATTTTACCTAAAATGCTGTATGTTTTTATTGGTTACTGTATCGCGCAGCTCATTGACAACTTCATCCTGCAACCGCTTATTTTTGGCAACAGCGTAAAATCGCATCCCTTAGAAATCTTTTTGGTCATCGTTATCGCCGGTCTCATCTTCGGCATTTTTGGAATGGTTATCGCCGTTCCCGTTTATACAGCTTTAAAGGTTATCGCCAGCGAATTTCTTTCCGAATATAAAATCGTGCAGAAGCTCACCAAAAATCTGTAACCGTGAACAGCCTGATTTTAGCGCCGGCCGTACAGGCTTATCTGCGATCCAATCTGGAGGAAAACCCCAGTTCTTTTGCGCTTAAAAAAAGTCCGTTTGAAGGAATTACCTCTGCCGAACTTGCACAACAGCTTAACGGACTCCAAAAAGCACAGAAAAAACATCCTACCTGGTTTGAAACCGAAGGTATTTATTACCCTCCTACCCTCAATCTGGAACAGACTTCTTCTGAAGAAACAGCCACTTACAAAGCATCTCTTTTCAGTGGAAAGACTATGATTGACCTTACCGGAGGTTACGGGGTAGACCTGCTTGCCTTTTCCCAATCATTTGAAAGCATCGTTTATTGTGAACATAACGAGGAACTTGCGCAAACAGCTTCGCACAATTTCTCAAAACTCACTGCAATGCAAATTGAGGTTAAGGCGAGAGATAGCATCCATTATTTAGAAGAAACATCAAAGCATTTTGATCTTATTTACGCAGATCCTTCGCGACGCCACGCTGCAAAAGGCAAAGTTTTCAGGCTTGAAGATTGTGAGCCAAACATCCCGCAGCATTTGGATTTACTCTTTTCAAAAACGAAAAAAATCCTGATTAAAACCAGTCCGCTGCTTGACATTCAGGCTGCTGCCCGGGAATTAAAATACGTTTCTGAAGTTCAAGCGGTAGCTGTTAACAATGAGGTTAAAGAACTGTTGTTTGTGTTAGAAAAAGACACGCCTTCCGATTCATTTAAAAAAACAGGTGTTAACCTCAACAGTTCCTATAGCGAGCCTGTTGTAATTGATGCAGACGCAGAAAACACCGCTTCTCCTGTTTATGCGGAACCTCAGGCTTATTTATATGAACCAAATGGAGCCTTATTAAAACTCGGGGTTTTTAACTGGATAAGTGAGCACTATAATCTTGAAAAGCTCGCTCCCAATTCGCATTTATACACCTCGGAAAAATGGATTGATTTCCCGGGACGCAGCTTTAAGATCGAAGCCTGTTTAGCCTATTCTAAAAAAGAAATCAGCCGATTATTTAAAAATCAGAAAGTACATGTTACCACCCGCAACTTCAAAGAATCGGTAGCTAGTTTACGGTCAAAATTTAAATTGAAAGATGGAGGAACCGTTTATCTGTTCTTCACCACACTCGAAAACGGTAAGAGTTGCGTCATTCAATGCAGCAAAATTTAAAACAGGCTGTAGGATTTCTGAAACAATCCAAAGGTGTCGTGTGCCCCGGCCACGGCTTCATCCAATTGTCCTTGAGAATAGTTTCGGTCTGCAACGGCTTCCTTAAACGCCTGCCAGCGTGCCATAACCTGCTGGGGAGTTTTACCAAAAAAATGGTGTTCTAAATGAGCAGGAAGCTGTTTACAATTTGCGAGGTTTTTCCGAATAAGTAATCCGCCCAGCATAGAACCTTCGGTCACATACAGCATTCCCAAAATTTGAGCTTCGCTGGTAGTGCTTTGTTTCTCCATCTCTGCATTTGGCGCTGTATATCCCAGTTGGTTTAAATCCTCATGCAGAGCTCTTGACTTTGACCCATCTGCAAAAGTTTTAAGATAATCGGGTATTGCAGATGAGTTCCTGTTTAGAAAGGCATCAACAGCTCCGTACGCATAGGCATTTTGCCTCAATAAATCAGCATACTGTTCTGTAGTTATGGTGTGATCCAGAATAAAACGGGCAAGATTGTCCTGTTCGGTCTCTTTATGAAGTTTCGCTGTTTGCGTCTTTAAGTGGTCTAAAATCATAACCGGTTTTCAGTCTTTTTAAGTCTTCCTGTATTTTAAGCATTCCTTCGCGGTGCGACATATTTTCTTTGGAAAAATTTTCCAGAAAGACCTCGATATCTTTTACCAGACGTTTACTTTCCAGGATTTTCTTACGCACCGGATGCATCAGGTGTCCATTATTAGTTATGGCATTAAAATAAGGTTGCAGGCGTTTATGCAGATTGCTAATATTGTTTTTTAGAATAAAGCCGGAAGCACCGTTCAAGATGGTATCTGCTGCAAGCTCTTCATTATTGATCGCCCCGGTTACAAACAAAAAAGTAATGGATGGGGCTAGCTCCTGAGCTTCTTCCAAAATCTCGAGGCCAGAACAGGTAGGCAGCTTGTAGTCAGACAGGATAATGTCTGGTGTTCTGTTCTCGACTGCATTTCTAAAGTCGGTCAGGTTTTTACATACCTCAACCTCGGCATTGGGGTCTGCCTTAAAAATTTCACGCTTTATAAGCGTCACATCTGCTGCATTATCTTCAACCAGCAATACTTTTAAAGTAAAATCTGCCATTCTATCTGTTATAAACAATCCAATAATCTATCATCGCAGGTAAAGCTTTGCTCAATTCGGTAAAGCTTTTCGGCTTTTCAATATAGCTGTTAGCGCCCAGATGATATGAAAGCTGAATTTCATCATCCCGGTCTGATGAACTCAGCATCACCACGGGAATTGATTTATATTCTTCATATTTCCTGATGCTTCTCAGTAATTCAAGACCATTAACTTTTGGAATTTTAATATCCAAAAGAATCAATCGGGGAAGCTCTTCTTTAAACTGCTTACTTTTTAAGTAATCGAGCGCCTCTTCCCCGTCAGATATATACCGAATGGTATAATCTGGCATTTGCTTCTGAAAAATGCGCTTCATGAGCGTAATATCATCCTCATTATCTTCAACGGCTAAAACATATCGGGACTTCATAGCGTAAATTTTATTCTAAAGTAAACAAAAAGGTACTTCCCTGCCCGGGGGTACTTCGTACTTTAAGTTTTCCGTTATGCTTTTTTATAATGCGCTTAACAATGGTGAGCCCAACTCCCGAGCCTTCATACTCTTTACCAACCAATCTGCTAAATAGCTTAAAAATGCGTTTCTGATGTCTTTTTTTGTCAAAACCTATGCCATTATCCTGAATGTAGAAATAGGTCTTACCCTTGATTTTTTCTGAACCAACTTCCAGAAGCGGTTGATCTTTATGTGCAGAATATTTCAGAGCATTGGTTAACAAATTCTGCATCACCTGAGTGATCATGTTCTGATCCCCATACACCTCGGGCAAAGAGTCCTGTATCCGAATTTCCGTTTTTGGATATTCCTGTGCTACGTTTAAAAACTTAAGCGTATCGCGGGTAACAGTTTCCAGTGAGAAGCGGCTTCGCGATAAATCGGCTTTGCTTACCCGTGAAAACTCCAGAATATCGTCAATAAGCCTGTTCATACGATCTGCAGAGTAGATGATGGTTTGAACGGACGACTTTCCGAAATCATCAAGAGCATCGTAGTAATCCTCTTTTATAATCTGGGCAAAACCATCTATTCCCCGTAGTGGAGCCCGTAAATCGTGCGCCACGCTATAACTAAAGGTTTCCAGATCTTCATATGCGATTTGTAACCTGTTGTTTAGAGATTTTACCTCCTCATATTTTTCCAAAATAATTTCGGAGATATCCTGCTTTAAAGCTTTTGCGGCAGCGAGCTCATAATCTTCCCAGGGTTCTGCCTGAGCATGCTGCAAAACCGACCATTTCTCAAACGATTTACGCGGGGAAAGACGTTGGTTATAATCTAACGCCACAGGTTTTTCCGGATTACCGGCCCAGGTGACCGTTTCTAATTTTTCAGGCTTAAACCAAAGCAACGCATCCTTACGGCCTGAGGATAAAAATATACACAATACCCCAGAGGCTGTTGATTTCACACTTTCCAACTGAGGAAAATCGTCACTCAAAGCATTGGAGTAATAGGTATTTTCTTCCAGTTCCTGTTTATTGAGAAGCTGTATCAGCTTACGGATTGCTTCTTCATCAGGAGTTTGACCTACTGTCTTCAATCTTCCTTCAAGCAAAACTGCGGCTCCGCGGGCTTCAGTGATTTTAAGCATAGTGTGCTCGCCGTCAACCAGACCTTCAAGTACCCTCCAGTCTTTACTGATTTTTTCCAGCAATTTATTTCTTAAAACGGCCGACTCGTTAATTTTAGAAAGCTGTTTGTTTGCCGAGGACAAAATGATTCGACTCGAGAGCACCTGCGTAAGATATTTGCAGGATTGGCGCTTGTAATAACTGATGAATTTTGGAGTATTGTGATGGCAGGCAATAAGCCCCCAAAGTGTTCCTTTAGAAATAATCGCAGCCGTGAGCGAAGCGCCCACTCCCATATTTTCCAGATATTCGATGTGTATAGGAGAAGAGGCTCTGTGTTCACTCTGCGTAAGATCTATAGGATTCTCCTGTTCATTACCAGATAATGCCCGAATCAAAACCGGCTCGCTTTTCACAGCTGCGATGATACGCACCCCCTGCTTTAAAAAGAGCTTTCGGGCCTGCTGCGGAATATCGGATGCCGGGTAACGCAATCCCAGCCAGGATTCCATCGCCTTCTCCTTTTCTTCAGATACTACTATCCCATCCCAGTTAGAATCAAAGCGATACACCATCACACGATCGTACTGATAGTAATTTTTAATCAGACTGGCCGTCAGATCACACATTTCCTGTTCTGTCTCTGCGGCATTGAGTTCTGATACGATTGTAGATAGGTAAATCTGATGCTCATACGGATTTTCTTCCTTTTGAAATGCTTCCATTTCCAGAATAAGCCTGTCTGCATACCGGTGTGCAATCAACAGAAAATCAGTATTCTGAAAGCTTATTTTCTGCGGAATGGCTTTTTCTTCTTCTTCTAACTCTTCGCAAACCTGAAGCACAGTTTTTTCAAAAAAAGCAGAAAGCTTCTTCCCTAAAATTTCATCAGGTGTTTTGGAAAACAATTCACCTATATTCTCACTACAATAGGTGATATTCTGCGAATCGACAGCAGCCGCAATCAGGTACCCGCAGGATTGAATCTTTCCCAGGATATGAATTGGTTCTTTGTCACAATTGGTTAACGTGACTTCTTTGGGATATAAGGAAGAATCTGTCATACGGGTTTATCGTTTGATCTTGAAATAAAAAGTACTCCCCTGACCAAATTGTGAATCGACCCAGATTTTTCCCTCATGCAGTTTTACAATCTTTTTACAATGTGCCAGCCCCACGCCGGTACCTTCATACTTCTCTTCGGTGGGGACACGGCCGAAAATCTTAAAGATGGCTTCTAAATCATCTTCTTTAATACCTATCCCATTATCCTGAATGGAGAAGGTATGGTATTCCTCATCAGAAAACGAAGAGATGCGTATGGACGGCGCGGTATCTTTCTGACGGTATTTTAAAGCGTTACTAATCAGGTTTTGGAACAACAGGCGCAGCTCGGTCTCATAAGCCATCACCTTAGGCATCTTACCTACACTTATTGTAGCCTGTGCCTCTCTGATGCTTCGGTTAAGATCGTACTTCACCACTTCGATTAATTCAGCAACGTCTACTTTAGTCTTTTCTAAATCCTCGCCAATTCGGCTATGCTCCAGAAGTGCTTTGATTTGTTCCGCCATACGGCCGGAAGCTTCGTGAATGTAACCCAGGTATTCTTTACCTTTCTCACTGAGTTCACTACTGAATTTTTTACTTAAGAAATCACTGCTGAAACGAATGGTTGACAAAGGTTCCTGCAAATCGTGCGAACAGATCGATACAAATTGTTCTAAATCGGCATTGATGCGTTGCAGATCCTCTTTTTGCTTCTGAAGCTCTTTCTGTGCGTTTTTAAGGTCGGTAATACCCATAAGGGTGCACCGCCATTGCTTCCCTTTACCTCCATCCTGATCGGGGAGTAAATCTGCATTAAACAGAATGTCAATATGCTTTCCGGTATGCGTTTCTAGCGCGAGCTCTACGTTTGAAATACTGCCTGCTTTTTCCAATTCTTCAAGCAACGCAATCGCTTTAACTTTAGTTCGTTTAGGATAAAATTCAAAAATAGAACGCTCTAATACGTCTTCTTTATTTTCAAAGCCCAGGGTCTGCACAAAGAGTTTATTGCATTCGGTAATCTTACCGGTATGGGAGTTTATAGTCACATGCATCACGGGATCATCTTCATAGAAAGCCTTGAACTTCTCCTCGCTTTTACGCAGTCTTTCCTGAGACATCTCCACCTTATGGATATCGATAAAGGTAATTACTACCCCGTCTATAGAATCTTCACTGGTAATAAAAGGAGAGATGCGCTGCAGAAAATAGCGGCCACTTTTACTTTTAATACGCTTTTCAAAAACTTTCCCGGTCTCCATCACCAGGCGCGAATTGTCAACAATGGTTTGGCGCTTTTTGATCCCGAAGTTGGCCACAAAGTTTTCGATTGAACGCCCAAGGTCCTGTTTTACCAGATGAAAATGTTCCCGTATGGCCGGGGTAAATTTGCGTATAATCAGGTTGCGGTCCAGAAACACGGTTCCTATGCGCGTACTGTCCAGCAAATTGTCCATGTCTGCATTGAGCATGGCGAGATCCTGCATTTTTTCAATGTGCTCCGCGTTTACGGTATGCAGCTCCTCATTTACGCTCTGTAGTTCCTCATTAGTGCTTTGCAGCTCTTCATTAGAAGCTAACAATTCTTCATTGGAAGCCTGCAATTCTTCATTGCTGGTTTCGGCCTCTTCCAGAGCATTGCTCAGTTCGTACTGGGTCTCTTTAAGTTCTTCTTCCAGATCTGCGATACGTTCCTGTGCAGATTTATGCATGTCAGAGCGTTCAATGACCAGCGATTTATTGGCTTCGCGGTCCTGCTCCAGAAGGGTAACGATATACTGATTTTCTCCATCGCTGCCACCGCTGAAAAAGGGTTTCACCAGAATATCTATACGAGAGCGAATGGCGTCATTTTCATCGAGAACCTCTACATCTTTAAATAGAATCTGACTGTTTTTACGCTTGGCTTTGGAAACCGAATTTTTAATGGCTGCGCCCAGTTCATTGGGTAGCATCTCAATGAGGTTTGTAGTAAAGCCTTCATCGGGCATCTGGGCATATTTTTTAAATGCCCCCATCGCCTCCAGTATGTTAAAGCTGCTGTCTATATAAACACTTGCAGCTCCATATTGTTGAATAATTGCTTTACTAATTTCTTCTCGCAAACGGCCAGACTGCTCACTGCCTTTTGATTTGAGTTTATGGCTGTCCTTTTCAGTCCGCCCGGTAGTATAACGGTCTGCCGTAGAATTGAGAACTTCGGTACGCAAGCGATCTGATGGGTCTATGTTTCGGTACACATTCCATTTACGGTCTATTTCTTCAAAGGAATCGCGATGCGCTCCCAGCGATTCACTGGAGCCCAGCGTGAGTATGCCCTGATCTAAAAGAGCATAATGCAAAACGTGAATGACCTTAGACTGAATATCATTTTGCAGATAAATGAGCAAGTTACGGCACATCACCATATCCATATTCTTAAACGGTGGATCATTAGTGATGTCATGATTAGAGAAAATCACACATTTACGCAGATTTTCCTTAACGCTGAAACTATCGGGTTGCTTTCGGAAATACTTTTCAAGCCGCTCTTTAGACAGGTCACTCAGCACATTTTCAGAATAAACTCCTTTACTGGCTATGTCCAGGTGGTCCTGAGAGATATCGGTAGCAAAAATTTTGATCTTTAAATCCTTCCCCTGTCTTGCAATCTCTTCCAAAAAGAGGATTCCCAGAGAATAAGGTTCTTCTCCCGTACTGCATCCTACGTCCCAGATTTTAATGGTGTCGCCCGATTTTTTTTCAGCAACAACTCCGGGTATGACTTCCTGTTCCAGGATTTCCCAAACTTTAAAGTCCCTAAAAAATTTAGTAACTCCTATAAGAAACTCTTTATAAAGTATTTCAATTTCATCCTGATTTTCCTTGAGGTAATTGTAATAACCTTCCAGCGAATCGAGTTTTAAAACCCGAACGCGTCTGCCAATTCTACGCAGCAGGGTGGGTCTTTTGTAAAGACTGAAATCCAAAGCCGTCTGGGTTTTTAGCACCAGCAGAATATTCTTCAGCAACTCTTCGTCATACTGAAAAAGTTCGGCATCAAAACCTATACTGCTCTGCGCCTCAAAATAGTTGGATAATTCATCGCTTATACGCTCTACCGGCACAATGTAATCTGCCAGACCGGTTTTAATAGCGTTGCGTGGCATTCCGTCAAATTTAGCCTGCTCAGGCTGCTGCACCATAACCACTCCCCCTTTTTCCTTGATGGCACGCACACCTCGGGAACCGTCACTTCCGGTACCGCTCAGGATAATCCCGGCACAATGTTCTTTGGCGTGATTGGCTAAGGATTCAAAAAAAAGATCAATGGGTAAATTGAGGGTTTTGTCCTTAGGTTTAGGCAACAGTTTAAAAAGCCCGTCTTCAATGACCAGATTATTGGTGGGAGGTATCAGGTAAATACAGTTTGACTTGATCTCCCCGCCATCCTCAATAACTTCAATGGGTATTTTAGTATTCTTACTCAACAACTCGGCCATCAGACTTTTATGATCTGGTGATAGATGCTGAACCACAATATAACTGTAAAGAGAGGCTGTGGGCACGTTGTCAAAAAAATCGTTCAAGGCCTGTAACCCACCTGCACTGGCACCTATGCCCACGATTACATGTACAGCTTTTTTCACCTTTGTATTTGACGTCACCGGTTGTTAGTTAAGCGTTAGTTTTTTTAATTCTAAACTCGAATATTTTTAATAATAATACCCGTGTTCAGACCAAACCAAAAATAACTTATTGCGTTAAACTAAGAGACAAAAATGTTAAGGTTTAAGAAAAAATTAAGATATGATATTGTTATGGATAATAGAAAAAGAAAAAAAGAACTATAATTTGTGTATCAGTACTGATAAACCACGGCATTGATATTCATGCCTGCCCCTACAGAAGCAAAAACCACAACATCACCTTCCTTAATCTGCTGATCGGTTAGGGTTTCTTTACAGATTAAATCGAGTAAAGTGGGAACCGTAGCTACTGATGAATTTCCTATCCATGAGATAATCATAGGCATAACGCCCTGAGGTACCTCCTCTTTGTCATATAACTTATAAAGTCGGGCGATAATGGCATCGTCCATTTTCCCGTTAGCCTGATGAATTAATACTTTACTTACACGGTCTATATCTACTCCTGCCTTGTCCAGACAGGCTTTAACAGCGAGCGGAACGGTCTCCAGAGCATATTGATACAGCCTGCGGCCATTCATCTTGAGGTATAAATCGTCTTTATTTTCTTCGGTGAGATGGTAAGAGCAGCCCATAGTAAGCATTTCGGCATACCGGTATGTATCTGAGCGCGTTTTGTGTGATAAGATCCCTACCGGTTTATCAGATTCTTTAGCTTCAAGTATCGTGGCCCCCGCACCATCTGCATAAATCATACTGTCCCGGTCGTGTACATCAATAACCCGGGAAATCGTTTCTGCACCAATAACCAAAATACGCTGTGCATCCCCGCTTTTTATAAAATAATCTGCCTGTATAATGCCCTGTAGCCAGCCCGGGCACCCAAAGGGCAGATCGTACGCCACACAATCGGGATTTTTGATTTGGAGTTTATGCTTTACTCTTGACGCAAGTGCCGGCACCATATCGGTACGGTTGGAGCCCGCTTTAACATCACCAAAATTATGAGCAACAATGATATAATCTAAAGTCTCTTTATCGAGCTGCGCATCGGCAAGTGCTGCTTCGGCCGCAAAAAATGCGATATCTGAAGTCACCAGATCATCTGTCACATAACGACGCTCTTCTATTGTCGTTATTTCCTGAAATTTATCAATAATATAGCTGGGGTCCTTTTCAATCTTAACCCCTGTTGACTCATAGAATTCAAATCCTAAAAAATCGCTGTTAGGCACCCGTTTTTCGGGAAGATAGCTTCCGGTACCGGTTATAATACTGTAACGATGTACACTCATAAAATGGTCTTCTTGTAAAGGCTTTAAATTCGTTTTTAAAAAGCAGGGATTGAAAGGATCTCCGCCAATTCTGCTACTTACCGGGTTAAAATACAATCAAAATTGAAAATAACACCTATTTCCCGCTTTATTTTACCCAAGCCTTTGTTCTACATAAGTACAGGAGGCTATTTTCCAAAAGTTTCAATCACACTCCCACATCCGGACATCGCATCGCCATAATACGGATTTTTAATCTGTTCTGAATCACTGAGCCATACCGCTCCCTGATTCTCATTAGCCATAGGGCAGCGCTGTAAAAACAACTTTTGATTCAGTGTTGAAAGAGCATTTACCAAAGCCGCCAGGTTTTTATTTAACATCACGAAATGTTCCCGTTGATACTCGAGTTGATCCTCTTGAATCAATGCATTTAACATCTGTAACACTTTTGAAAAATGACTTTTGCCCTTTTCGTCTAAGTCTCCTGCGGGAGCTTGCAGCAATTGCTGCCGGAATGCGTTCGCGAAAGCAGCAACCGCTTCAGCATCGGAAGCAATAAAAGCATCTTTTAGTTTAAGATAGCCCGGAATTGCTTTAATAAATGCGCTTTCAAAGGCTGCCGGAAGCTTCATACTCATTTTCCCATCCTTTTGCCCGTCTGTAAGCCCTGTGGTATTCATCATCGATTTTTTACCCTTAAGCTGCGCTGCTGCATCCACGGTAAACGTGCCGTTTACCACGATTTCTTCTCCAGGTGAGAGCCCCGAAGTAATCCCATACAAATCCCCCCGTTTTGCTCCCAGGCTTACTTCGCGCATTTCAAAAACCGGCTCTGTAGGATTGGGTTTTACATAGACCAGCGAGCGCTCGCCCGTCCACATCACCGCAGTGGCAGGAATGCTGAGAACATCAGAGGCTGTATCGTTTTGCACATCTACCTGAGCGCTTACAAACATCCCCGGTTTAAACAGATTTTCCGTATTAGATAAAGTTGCACGCACAGTGACCGTACGCGTACCGGTATTGAGAATGGGGTTTATAAACGAAATAACGCCTTCAAAAGTACGACCGGGATAAGCGTTGGTCTGTATGTTGAGTTTTTGACCTGTTTCAAACAGATTCAACTGATTCTCATAGGCGTCAAATTCTGCCCACACGCTATTAAGATTGCTCAGTTTTAGCAAAGGCTGTCCCTGCTTTACATAATCGCCTTCGGCTGCCATAACCTCAGTTACCGTTCCGGAAACCGTGGCAAAAACCGGAAAGTATTCCTGTACCTTGCCCGACTCCTCGATCCGGTTGATTTGAGCTTCAGAAAGCTTCCAGAGTTTTAATTTTTTACGAACTGCGTTGTAGAGAGCCGGCTGCGAACTTTTTAACGAGGCTGCTGTGATCAATTCCTGCTGAGCCGCGACCAGGTTAGGGGCGTAAATGGTTGCCAGCTGTTGCCCGGCACGTACCTCCTGCCCTTCATAATTCATATTTAAGCGCTCTATACGCCCGTCAAAATAACTGGATTGTACAGCTACTTCCTCGGCATTGGTAGTTATTTTCCCGGACAGTTTTATGCTTCCGGACTCTCCCTCCGTTTGATTTCCTACCACTAAAGTCTGTATATTGGCCAGTGCCAGGGCATTTTCGGTCATCTTAAATTGATTCGCCAGCAATCCGGCACCGGTGCTTTCCGAAGGGATTAAATCCATCCCGCAAATAGGACAATCCCCGGGCTCTTCCCTTAGAATTTGCGGGTGCATAGCGCAGGTCCACAATTCAGCAGCTGCTTCTTCGGCATGATCATGCCTGGGATTGTTTTCGGTTTCCGTGGTTGATCCTCCAAAAATCAAATACCCGATTCCCAGACCGCCCAGAAGGGCTATCGCTATATAAAGAATGGTTTTATTCATAGTATCTATTGCGTTTTTCTCTACAAATGAAAGCTATCAGACCAGCAGCATCACAAGTGCCATCACGATCATAATGGCGTTTTCGATAAACGTGGCTTCCGTCATCGGCAGTTTTAACGCAGTTCCTAAACACGCACATTGAATCGCTTTTTTATCTAGCAAGGTTCGTGTAACTCCGATGGTTGTGATACCTAAAATTATCAGGGTAACGATCAAAGCAGCAGCTACTTGAAAACGCATCAGAAAGCACAATCCCAAGGCCAGTTCGATAAACGGATACACCCGGCCGTAAGTAGGAACCGCTTGCGCCAGGGGATCATACATGCGAAAACTTTGCGGAAAACCTTTTAAATCCAATAGTTTAAAAAAGCTGAACACCACATAAAAAAGTCCCATAAAATCGAGCATCATCTCCTGCCAGGCCCAATCGTCTTTATGCAGTAAAACTGCTGCAGCACTTATAAAAGCAAAAATTAAAAATAAGGGTTTCAATTGCTGAAGCTTGGATTGCTGCACCATTTCGCTTTGCGAAAAAACATTCGTTTCGTCAGGCTGAGATGTTTTTTCAGTAATGGTATATTTTGTCGGCAAGGCCTGCTGAAGAATTTCCGTATCAATAGGCGTGTTCATCGTGATTACCGCTTCTTCGCGTTCAAGGTTAACAGCAGCATGGTCCACTCCTTTAACTGCATTGAGTTTTTCTTCTACTCCCGTTCTGCACCCATTGCAGGTCATTCCGGTTACTGTATAAGTATGTGTCATTTTTTTAGTATTTAGCAATTCTTTGTTCGGTATTTCTTATTCTGTATTTATCGTTTTCTGTTCTTTGTTTTCGGGACTACCAGGCTGTGAAAAAAA
>CAYNMH010000061.1:0-4662 GCA_964398145.1 uncultured Flavimarina sp.
GGGAAATTGTCAAGGACATTCAGGATGCTAATGGGGATCATGCAGCAGGTATACGCTCGCTCCCGGTCCTGCTGGGATTAGAGCGCACGGCTAAACTTTCAGCTTATATCGCGGTAGTCTATATTTTTAGTATTCTGGGATATATCTATGTGTATTTACAAAGCAATGTATGGACTTCGGTTTACCTGGTCGCGGCGGTCGTTGTACCCCTTATTTATTTCTGTATCAAAGCACGCTATGCGGATAAGCAGAAGCATTACACGTATCTATCATCGGTCCTTAAACTGATTATGCTTTCAGGAATTTTAAGTTTGGGTGTTTTGACATTAACGCTAAAATTTTGAATATGCTCCAAAACCTTCTTAAATCTAGAAAACTTATACTCGCTTCACAATCTCCACGCAGGCAGGAATTGCTGGCCGCTCTTGAGGTCGATTTTGAAGTGCATTTAAAACCGGTTGATGAATCCTACCCTGTAGGAATGCAGCCTGGTGAAATCGCTGAATATATTGCTAAAAAGAAAGCTGCTGCTTTTAAAACAGAATTACAACCCAATGATATTTTAATTACCGGCGATACGCTGGTTTTTAAGGGTAAGTATGCGCTGGGCAAACCTAAAAATGAAGCCGAGGCAACCGAAATGCTCCACCTTCTTAGTGATACTTCTCACGAAGTGATTTCTTCAGTTTGTGTCACCTCAACAAATAGACAACTGGTCGCTCACGATAAAGCAACCGTTTATTTCAGGAAATTCAGCCCGGAGGAAATTCAGCATTATATACAAGTTTACCAACCCTTGGATAAAGCCGGTGCCTACGGCATTCAGGAATGGATAGGTCACGTCGCTCTTCAAAAACTGGAAGGTTCTTACAACACCGTGATGGGATTGCCTACACAGCTGCTTTATGATTTACTAAAAAAGATGGCTATCTAAAGACTTTTAGTATTTTAGATTAAAAAATAAACAATGTATAGCAACTTGTTTTTCTTCCGTCTTAGCGCACTCCTCCTGCTCTCCTTTTTTATTTCCTGCAAAAATCAGGAAACTTTTGAGTCTGTTGCTCAGGCTAAACCGCGTCAGCTCACTCAGGAATTTAAAGATTATTGGTATTCCGGCGAAGCCGAAATCACCTCCTACCAATTAGAACAACCCCGTTATGGTGAACTCAGAAGCGGTGAGGCCGTTTTAATTTTTGTAACCGAAGATTTTCTGCCTAAAGTTCAGGTGAAAGCAAACGTGTCATCACCCGAAAACATACCGGTTTTAAAACTGAATACGACTAAAAACTATGTGACGGGGATTTACCCCTACTCTATAATGACCAGCGCATTTTTACCGCTTAATGCAAAAAACCACGCCATAAAAGTCACCAACACCACGCAGGAATGGTGCGGCCAGATGTACACCCAGCTCAATAATCGCGGAGAATATTATGTTGAATCCCATTCGTATTTTGAAGGCGAGGCTGACCAGAAGTTTACCTTGCCCCGTGGCACTGTAGAAGACGAAATCTGGGCGCTGCTGCGTATAGGTCCAAAAGAGTTACCCCAGGGAGAGAAGAAAATCATTCCCTCCATTGAATACCTAAGGCTTCATCATCAGGAAATCAAACCTTATAAAGCGATTTGTGCGCTATCTGAGGGTACCTATTCGATCACCTATCCTGAATTGAACCGAACCCTCACTATATTTTTTGAATCAAATTTCCCCTATTCAATTACCGGCTGGACCGAGCGTTTTCCCAGTGGCGATAAACAAATGACTGCTACAGCAACCCGAATTCAATCTTTAAAGACACCCTACTGGAAGCAAAATGCAGAAAAATTTACTGCCCTGCGCGATAGTTTAGGACTTTAGGTTTGTTAAAGAAGCTTTAATAGAATAGGCTTAGATAGCGTTTTACCTATCTTTGAGAGCATCTCAATAAATTATTAAACTCTGCCCTCTATGCGCTTTTTAATCATTCTGTTCAGTTGTTTTGTCTTGCAGCTCCACGCTCAGAAACCTGAAAAGCCCTCCTCCTCTGAAATCTATGAACAATTAAAGCAGCTTAATTTTCTGGGCACTGCGTTGTATCTGGCCGCACACCCCGATGATGAAAATACAGCCCTCATTTCCTATTTGGCTAATGATGTCCACGCCCGTACCGGCTATCTGGCACTTACCCGTGGAGATGGCGGGCAAAATTTAATAGGTCCCGAAATCCGGGAATTACTAGGGGTTATCCGTACGCAAGAATTACTGGCCGCCCGACGAACAGATGGCGGAGAACAGCGTTTTACCCGGGCGAATGATTTTGGCTATTCTAAAAATCCGGAAGAAACTCTGGAGTTTTGGGAAAAAGACGAGGTTTTACAAGATGTGGTTTGGGCTATACGCAGGTTTAAGCCTGATGTAATTATCAACCGCTTTGACCATCGCTCACCGGGCAGCACGCACGGTCATCATACGCTCTCGGCGATGCTCAGTGTGCAGGCTTTTGACCTGGTGGGAGACGCTTCCGTATTTCCAGATCAACTTAAATATACAGAAACCTGGCAACCCAAACGCCTATTTTTTAATACCTCCTGGTGGTTTTACGGCAGTCAGGAAGCTTTTGAAAAAGCAAATAAAGACAATTTAGTGTCCGTTGATGTAGGCAGTTATTATCCCGCTTACGGTCTAAGCAATACCGAAATTTCGGCTCTTAGCCGCAGCCAACATAAATCACAGGGTTTTGGCAATACCGGCTCCCGGGGTGAGCAAATGGAATACCTCGAACTTTTAAAAGGGGATCTTCCTCAAAATGGAAATCTGTTTGACGGCATTGACACCTCCTGGAATCGCGTGGAAGGTGGCGCCGCGATAGGTGCTATTCTAAATCAGGTTGAAAAAAATTACGATTTTAAAAATCCCGCAGCGAGTCTTCCCAAACTTATAGAAGCTTATACCCTAATCAAAAATCTGAAGGACCTGCACTGGCGCGAAATCAAGATCAAACAGATTACCGGGGTTATAAAAGCCTGTGCCGGTTTGTATCTGGAAGCGGCAACCGACCGGCAAACCGCAGTTGCAGGAGATCAACTCAACCTCAACCTGGAAGCAATTAACCGAAGTGACTTTCCAATACTTTTAGAAAGTATAAGCTTGTTGCCTGAAGGGGAAAAGCTTAAAGTTTCAGAAGAATTGAGTTCTAATAGCGACATTAAGAAACAGACAGGCGTCAATACCGGAAAGGCTGATTTAACTACGGCGTACTGGCTGAAAGACGAAGGTTCTGTAGGAATGTATAAAGTGGATGATCAACGACTTATAGGCCTGCCCGAGACTCCAAGGTCTTTTAAAGCTATTTTCAATTTAAACATGCAGGGCGAGACCATTCCCATCGCGACCGATTGGGTCTATAAATACAATGACCGCGTGGACGGCGAGGTCTATGAACCCTTCGAAATTGTTCCTGAAGCTTCGGTTCTGGTTAAGGATCCGGTTATTATTTTCGCGAATGCGGAACCCAAAACCATACAAACTGAAGTTACAGCCCATACAGAAAAACTTTCCGGCACCGCCTCATTACGGGTACCTAAGGGATGGCAGGTAAGTCCACCGCAAAACTTTACAATTCCGCAAAAAGGCGCCAGTCGAACGCTATCTTTTACTGTTACCCCGCCGGCAACAGCGAGCGAAGGAGAGTTAACGCCTGAACTAAACCTTAACGGCAAAACCATAACTACCAAAACCATAACTATAGATTACGATCACATCCCGCTGCAAACCCTGGTTTTACCATCCACCAATAAACTGGTTCGGCTCGATATTGCTAAAAAAGGGAATTATATTGGCTACATAGCCGGAGCCGGTGATGTAATTCCTGAAAGTTTACAGCAAATAGGTTATACCGTGGTTAGTGTTGCTCCCGGGGATATCACCCCTGAGAATCTGGCTGAATTTGACGCGGTCGTTATGGGCGTTCGTGCTTACAATGTGGTCGATGAACTGAAATACAAGCAACCGGTATTACTTGATTATGTAAAAAATGGTGGTACGATGCTTGTGCAGTACAATACAGCAAGAGGCTTTAGTTTGCCTAATTTGGGTCCCTATCCACTCTCGCTGAGCAGCGATCGCGTGACCGATGAGACTGCAGAGGTAACAATTTTAGATCCCAATGCCGAGGTATTGAATTATCCCAATAAAATAACTCAAAAAGACTTTGAAGGTTGGGTACAGGAGCGCGGCCTGTATTTTCCGGGAGATTATGACAGTGCTTATAAGCCGGTGATCGCAATGGCAGATAAAGGTGAAAAGTCTTCTAAAAGTAGCCTGCTCATCGCTGAGTATGGAAAAGGTCATTATATTTATACCGGGCTCAGTTTTTTTAGAGAACTGCCGGCCGGAGTTTCGGGAGCGTACCGGCTTTTTGCCAATTTGCTCTCTGTAGGACAGAATGAGCAAAAGCTAAAAAAATGATGGAACCGCAAAAAGAAGGCTGGTCTGGTTACTACACACTGGTGTTGATCATGAATGTAATCTACATCGTTTTGTTTTTCATATTGATGAATTTTTACAGCGCCTAGTATGCAGGATATAGACTGGATTGTACTTATTGCCACACTGGCATTTATTGTAATCTATGGAGTTTACAAAACCCGCGGGCGCAGAAATGTACAGGATTATATACGCGG
>CAYNMH010000061.1:4762-22110 GCA_964398145.1 uncultured Flavimarina sp.
CAGCGTACCCGATCGTTGGCTTCAGGCTTATTTTTGCTGTCCCGTGGTCTTGCCGCCGGGATAACGATCTTTGCACCATCTATCATTTTGTCTGCGGTTTTAGGCTGGGATCTTAATACGCTGAATATTATTATTGGTTCTTTGGTAGTGATTTATACAATTTCCGGGGGTACCAAAGCAGTTACTGAAACTCAGAAACAGCAGATGGCTGTTATTTTTCTGGGTATGTTTGTAGCCTTTTTTCTAATCATCAGCTACTTGCCTGCAGATATCAATTTTTCAAATGCCCTGGAGATTGCAGGAGCCAGCGGTAAGATGGATATTCTGGATTTTTCATTTGACTTTGATAATCGATATACCGTATGGAGTGGTATTCTTGGAGGTACTTTTTTGATGCTTTCCTATTTTGGAACCGATCAGAGTCAGGTGCAACGCTACCTGAGTGGAAGATCTATGCGTGAGATGCAGCTGGGGATGATCTTTAACGGCCTGTTAAAAGTGCCTATGCAGTTCTTTATTCTTTTGGTGGGAGTGATGGTTTTTGTCTTTTATCAATTCAATCCCACTCCTTTGAATTTCAATCCTGCCGCTACGGAAGCGATACAGGGAACTCCTTTTGAAAAAGAATACAATTTGCTTCAAAATGAATTGAATGAACTGCGCTCAGATAAGTCAGAGCTAAGTCATAAAGTGGTTGCCGCCCCCGAAAGTCAAATCACGCAAACTGACGGACGACAAATTAGTATTGTTAATGCGTTGAAGGATATTAACCAAAAAGAAAATACCATTCGTGAGAAAGCCCGCATGATGATCAGCCAGGCCGATAAAAATGTGGAAACGAATGATAAGGATTATGTCTTTATACATTTTATTCTAAACAACCTTCCGCGAGGTCTCATTGGGCTGCTTCTTGCAGTAATTTTGTCTGCCGCTATGTCTTCTACCGCTTCAGAACTTAATGCACTGGCTGCAACCACTACGGTTGACTTTTACAAACGCAATCTGGACGAGGAAAAAGACGAAGCCCACTTTGTAGGTGCAACCAAATGGTTTACACTAAGCTGGGGTATTCTCGCCATTTTAATTGCCTGTACGGCAAATCTTTTTGACAACCTTATCCAGTTAGTCAATATTATTGGTTCTATTTTTTATGGAACCATTCTAGGTATTTTTATGAGTGCCTTTTTTATCAAAAAAATTAAAAGTCAGGCCGTTTTCACTGCTGCGATTATCACACAGGTTATTGTGATTGCACTGTTCAGCCTTGACAAGTTAGAATTCATAAGCCTGCCTTACCTCCTGCTTAATTTCATAGGATGCGGACTGGTAATTTTTATTGGATTGCTGGTACAGAGCACTAAAAAGCCGGAACACATTTCAGACTAATCCTATTATCAATATTATGAAAACCATACGCTGGGGAATACTGGGACTCGGAAAAATTGCAAACAGTTTTGCAAAAGATATGCAACTTGTTTCCGGCTCTGAAATATATGCCGTCGCATCAAGATCTCAGGAAAAAGCTGATGCATTTGGAGCCGCATACAAGGCTCAGGTTTGCTACGGAAGCTATGAGCACCTCGCAAAAGATCCTAATGTAGATGCGGTTTATATCGCTACCCCACACGTAAGACACTATGAAGACACCTTACTTTGTCTGAAAAACGGAAAGGCAGTTCTATGCGAAAAGCCTTTTGCGATGAACCTCAGACAGGTTGAAGAAATGATTGCCACCGCCAAGCAGCACAATGTCTTGCTAATGGAAGCGCTATGGACACGGTTCATGCCCCATTTTCAGTTTGTTCAGGAGGAACTGGCCAGCGGAAAATATGGCGCTGTTAAAACGCTGACTGCCGATTTTTGCTTTGATGCCCCTTTCAATCCTGAAGGCAGGCTGTACAATAAAGATTTAGGTGGTGGTTCTTTGCTAGATATCGGGATTTATCCTGCTTTTTTGGCTTTGGCATTGTTGGGAAAACCGCAAAGAATCTCCGCTAAAGCCAAACTGGGCAAAACCGGCGTAGATGAGGAAACCGAAATGACCTTTGAATACGCTTCCGGAACTAAAGCGCATTTGGCTTCCAGTATTCGGATTAAGACGCCTTCACTGGCAACATTTATTTGCGAAAAAGGAATGATTATCATGAATGGGCAATTTCATATGAAAGATAAAGTAACCACCTTGCTGGATGGTATTAAACTAGAGCACGACTTCAAGTATCAGGCTAAAGGATATCATTTTGAAATCATGCATTTTGCCGACTTATTGCGGGAAGGTAAAAAAGAGAGTCCTTTAATGTCTTACGATTTTAGCAGATTGCTTATAAGTACTCTCGATGAAGTTCGCAATTTGATTGATCTGGAATACCAGGTTTAGAATAAATTCTCCATAAAAAAACCGCCTGAATGGCTCAGGCGGTTTTTTAATCTTCAGAGTGATGTTCTTACATCGCTCCCCATTCTTTTAGAGAATCGGTATTCATCTTGATATAGTCTGCATTCCCGGCTGCCTTGGCTCCTTCCAGAGATTTTTTTGCTGCTTCAACAGCTGCTTTCTTATCTCCTGCTTTTGCCAAAATCAACGATTGCTGGCGGTATTGCCAGAAACCTGGTTTTTCAGTCATATCCATGGCCTTATTCATCCACATTTTAGCCTTCTCGATATCTTTTCCACTATTCAAATAATAGACCGCTGCATTGTAATAATCTCCTGCTCCAGGCCCTGCAAGTACCATATCAATGCTCTTCATCACTTCAGTATCGGTCATCACATTAAATTTCACGGGTACCACCGTGCTTGCCCACAAGATGTTTAATACAGCACTATCTGCCATCACATCATCAATAACTATCGTGAAGGTTTCCATAGTCATAGGCATTTCCATAGGCTCAACCATTGTACGAAGAGCCACTTTATCATCTTCAAAAGCAGTAATCAATGGGTTTGAATGATCGGTGTAGAAAACCACTTCCCACATATCCTCGCCTGGAACGGTGTAAAGACTATAGGTACCCGGCTTTAACTCTTTGCCCGAAATCATTATCGGTTTGTCAATTATGAATTTTGTAGTAGCATTAGCTCCGGTACGCCAAATGGTACCATAAGGAACCAGATCACCAAAAATTTCCCTGCCTCTCATATTGGGCCTTGAATAATCCAGGTTAACCGTGGTTAAACCTACCGTTTGCTCCAGTGTAGCATGGGGGCTGGCTGCCGGCGTTTGAATTTGAGCCTGAAATGTTAAGCTCATGACCATAAAGGCCGCTAGAAAAAATCGTTTCATAGTTATTAAGTATTTGATTATCAAATGTTAAATTATGCTAAAAATTGACCTGAAGATACTGTATCTCATTGAATTTTTCGTTAACAGTTTATTAATTATTAACAGATGCTAGTCAGTAAAAAATGCCATATGGATAAGTAAAAGATCACTAATTTTTCAAATGATTCCCAAAATACAAAACAACTTTAAACTTTGTTTAACTGTTTTGACTTTTTCTTAGACAAAGCAGCGACTATATTTACAATCTTAGAATTTGTGTCATTGATGTTTGAAGTTCAACATAAAATTCCGTAAAACAGATGAAAATTTATACGCTACACGAAAAGCAAAAGCTTCCCATTAGTTTAAACCAAGCGTGGGATTTTTTATCTGATCCCGGTAATCTTAAAATCATCACGCCTGATTATATGGGTTTTGAAATCCTTTCTGGGGCAGATCGTCCCATGTATGCCGGGCAACTTATTCAATATATTGTTACACCGGTAGCGGGAATTAAAACGAAATGGGTTACTGAAATTACCCACGTTCAACACCTGGAATTTTTTGTAGATGAGCAACGCTTTGGTCCTTACGCGCTTTGGCATCATAAACATTTTATTAAAGAAATACCCGGCGGTGTCGAGATGGAAGATATAGTGGACTATAAATTGCCTTTAGGTTTTATTGGGCAGATGGTTCACCCATTTTTGGTAAAACCAAAATTGAAAGAAATTTTTGAATACCGCAAGAATAAACTGATTGAATTATTTGGTTCCCACTCAAACCCAAAAGCTGCTGATGAAGGAATAACCAGGCACGACATTTTAAACTAAGATTATGAAAAAGAATATTTTACTTATAGGTGGCTCACACGGCATTGGGCATGCACTTATAAAACACTTACACGAAAATCATGAAGTATTTGTAGCATCGCGTACCCAGGAAGAACTTGAAAACCTTGAGGTAACTCACATTGAGTATGATGTTCAAAGTGGTTCCTTAGATACTTCAAAGCTTCCGGATACTCTGGATGGCTTTGTGTATTGTCCGGGTACCATAAATCTTAAACCCTTTAAGATGCTGAGTGAAGAGACTTTTGCGGAAGACATGCAGCTCAATTTCTTCGGACTTATAAAATCCCTGAAAACAGTTACAGACCGGCTTAAGAAATCGGAGCAGGCCAGTCTGGTATTTTTCAGTACAGTAGCCGTAAAAATCGGTATGCCTTTTCATACCAGCGTAGCGGCCTCTAAAGGAGCGATAGAAGGTTTTGCAAAATCTTTAGCTGCAGAATATGCTCCATCCTTTAGGGTTAATGTAATTGCCCCTTCATTGACCGATACTCCATTAGCCGAAAAACTTTTGGGTAATGATAAGAAAAAAGAAAAAATGGACGAGCGCCATCCGCTTAAACGTGTAGGTACGCCTGAAGATATTGCGAAAATTGCAAGCTTTTTATTAAGCGATGATAGCAGCTGGGTAACCGGACAGATATTAGGTGTAGATGGTGGAATGTCTACGCTAAACGTACATTAGTCGCGTCCCCTAAACCCGACTGACCAACCTAACCAAACCTTATAAAATAGAATGAGTAAAGTAACTGTATTTTGGTTCCGAAGAGATTTAAGACTGGATGATAATGTGGGCTTTTTAGAAGCTCTTAAAAGTGATTATCCTGTCTTACCTCTTTTTATTTTTGATAAAGAAATACTCGACAAACTCCCCGAAGACGATGCACGTGTAACCTTTATCTATCAGACCTTGCAAAAAATGCGAAGCACCTTGCAGGACCAACACGGCAGTTCACTCGCTATGTATTACGGAAAGCCTGCCGATATCTGGAAACAGTTACTTAAGGATCACGAAATTGAACAGGTCTATACTAACAGGGATTATGAACCTTATGCAAAAGACCGTGATGAAGGCATTGCCAAATTGCTAAAAGAACACGATGTTGAGTTCAAAACTTTTAAAGATCAGGTGATTTTTGAAAAAGATGAAGTGGTGAAAAACGATGGAGATCCCTATATTGTTTACACGCCTTATAAAAACAAATGGCAAGAGCATTTTGATGAAGATACGCATTTAAAAATCCATTACACCAGCCAGTATATGGATAACCTGATACAGAATTCCCGTTTGCCTAATTTAGATCTCAATGATATGGGTTTTAAGAAATCAGGTTTAAAAGTTCCTGATTATGAGGTAACCCCAACGCTGATTCAAAATTATGAGGACACCCGCAATTTTCCTGCTCAGGAAGGCACCTCGCGCTTAGGTCCGCATCTGCGTTTTGGTACCGTGAGTGTACGTAAAATGGTAAAGAAAGCTATTGCCGAAAAAAATGAAACTTTTTGGAGCGAACTCATTTGGCGGGAATTTTTTATGCAGATTCTTTTTCATTATCCCGAAACCGTAGATAACGCCTTCTATAAAAAATACGACCGCATCGACTGGCGGAATAATGAAGAAGAATTTGAAAAGTGGAAAAAAGGCGAAACCGGTTTTCTGCTGGTAGATGCGGGGATGCGTCAGCTCAATAAGACCGGATACATGCACAACCGGGTGCGTATGCTCGTAGCAAGCTTTTTATGTAAGCACTTGTTGATAGACTGGCGTTGGGGCGAAGCCTATTTTGCGGAAAAGCTTCTGGATTATGAGCAATCAAGCAATGTAGGCAACTGGCAGTGGGCAGCCGGCAGCGGAGTTGATGCAGCACCCTATTTCCGTATTTTTAACCCGATGACGCAGGTAGATAAATTTGATAAAGACAAAAAATACATCAAAGAGTTTGTTCCTGAATATGATACAGATGATTATCCTGAAAAAATAGTAGATCATAAAGAAGCCCGCGAACGCTGCCTTAAAACGTATAAAGCTGCGGTTTCTTAGGTTCTGCTAAGCTTTTTCGAAATCTAGATATCGTATACGGATTTCTGTTTTAATTTACCAATTCTCAATAATAAAGGAAATTCAAATCTGCGATATTCAGCTGGACCCCACTTTTCCTTAACCGCTTCTGTTATTAAAGCTACAGGGTTAGAATGACGCTCCTTTTCATAATGCTTTACTGCAGACCAGGTATTGAGGTAATTGAGAAGTTGATCCTGTGTCCAGATAACCTGCATTTGAAGCTTCGGCAGTTCTACCTCTTCAAACGGAAACGGAATACTTTGATAGTGATCATCCAGATACCGACGCTCCGGATCCCAGTACTTATGGGTAATTTCATTATAAAAATGCTGAATAACGCCGTTGAGATTCCCTTCTGTTTCCAAAACCGAATAGCCGATCACCGCTAAAACACCATCAGGTTTTAAATGCTTATAGACCTGTTTGTAAAATACTTCAAAATCAAACCAGTGAATCGCCTGTGCCACAGTAATTAAATCAAATTGCTCATCAAACTCAAAATCCTCCTCTGCAGTTTGCACCCGGTATTCAATATTGGCAGCAGGCTCGGCCTGTTGCAGTTGCTGCTCGCTAAGATCTGTAGCCAAAACACGTTTAAAGGTATTAGACAAAACAGCTGCGACCTGACCGTTACCCGTAGCAACATCCCAGGCAGCTTCGGTATTCTTCACTAAACTATAGAGGTAATTATATAGGGCTTCGGGATAAACCGGGCGAAATTTTGCATAATCTGTGGCGTGATTTGAAAAATTGTCTTTCATAAATTAGTCTATAGATCGCAGGTATCCTGCTAGTTTTAATTCTTCAAGTTGTGTTACCGCAGTCAGTTTACCATTCGTCAAGACCATTTTGTTATCGGCTAAACGCCATACATCCTGATAGTAATGATCGGTTATCAGAATACCTTTTTTGGTTTTCTGCGAAAGCAAAAATTCGTGGATCAGATCTTTAAACAAAGGTTCTACCATTGAAAAGGGCTCGTCTAAAAACAAAAACGGATGGTTTAAATTACCAATAAGCAACACTTCCAAGTAACGTCTTTCTCCCAGAGAAAGTTCGTTTACCCGACGTTTGGCAATATCTGCCATACGCGGAGCTCTGAAAATCAAATCCTGTTTCTGACCTTCAATGAAACGAGGGATAACATCCCACACCTTTGAAGATTGCGGTAAAAAACTGAATTGCGGCAGGTAAGCAATTTTTTGTGAATTGATGATTTCACTATTCTGCCACCACTTGTGTTTTAAACGAAACGATTTACCGTCAATCTGTATGCTTCCGCTTTGTGTGGTTTGTGTGCCAAAAAGAATTTGGAGCATGGTACTTTTACCGCAACCATTTCGCCCAAAAATCCCTAAAATCTCTCCGGTTTTAAACTGAAAGTTTACCCCATCGAGAATTTTTCGTTTCCCAAACGATTTATGAACACCGGAAACTTCACATAGCGCCATACTCCCAGATTTTGAGTGCAATAAAACTGAACAATAGAAGAATAGGCGTCAGAATGATATTGTATAGCCAGGTACGTAAAATGAGTTCTCTTTGGCTAAAACCCAGGTTGTAATACCCATAAAATTCATGCTTATGAAAATACCTAAACATGAGCAGTCCTACAGGTGTACCAAATGCTCCGAAAACCAAAGCCGAACTGTATAAGCCTACCAGAGGAATACAAACCAGACTAAATAGCAGAGCATACAACGTAAGATCTTTATAGAATTTAAACATAACCTGCGACTCTAATTTAAAAGTACCTATTTCTCTATAGAAAGAGGAAAACATCCTGCATATTTAATAGGAATTTAAACGCCTTTTAAATTCAATGCCGTATTTTGGCAACTTTCCTAAACTCTTAGATTATGACACTATTTGTAGATATGGACGAGGTAATTGCAGATACGTACCAGGCCCATATTGATTTATACAACAAAAAATACAATGCAAACCTTAAAAAAGAGGATTGCCTGGGCTCTGAAGTCTGGCAAATGGTTCCGGAAGACCATCAGCATTATGTGCGCAACCACGCCAATGAGCGCGGTTTTTTTATCGATCTGATGGTGATGAAAGACAGTCAGGAAGTTTTGCGTGCCTTGCAAGATAAATATGAAGTATATATTGCCTCTGCAGCCATGCAGTTTAAAACCAGTCTTGAGGAAAAAGCCGACTGGCTTGATACGCATTTTCCTTTTATACCCTGGCAAAACCGCATTTTATGCGGTCATAAACATATTTTGAAAGGCGACATTCTTATTGATGACCGCTCTTATAACCTGGAAGCATTTGATGGCCGAGGAATACAATTTAGCTCTCCCCATAATGTTCATACTAATGGTTTTGACCGCGCCAACAGCTGGGAAGACCTTGCGAAAATGTTGCTTTAGTAGTGAACTTAATATCATTCTATTCTAAAATCTAATTAACTAAAAAACCTCACCAGTCTCAGAAACCGATGAGGTTTATAGTTTAAAACGAACTGGCAATTACGAAGTACGAATTATTTTTGCTCCTATTGCACGCAGACGCTCATCTATATTCTCATAACCGCGGTCAATCTGTTCAATATTATGAATGGTTGAAGTTCCTTTAGCACTCAAAGCAGCTATTAATAACGAGATACCCGCCCGAATATCAGGCGAAGTCATCGTCGTCGCCTTTAGGGTTGATTTGAAATTGTGGCCTATTACCGTTGCGCGGTGTGGATCACACAAAATAATTTTGGCCCCCATATCAATCAGTTTATCTACGAAGAACAGGCGGCTTTCAAACATTTTCTGATGAATAAGTACCTCTCCTTTTGCCTGCGTGGCAACCACCAAAACAATACTCAGCAAGTCTGGTGTAAAACCGGGCCAGGGCGCATCGCTAATGGTCATAAAGGAACCGTCGATAAAGGTTTCGATCTCATAACCGTCTTTATGTGCCGGGATAAAAATATCGTCTCCTTTTTTCTCTAAGGTAATTCCCAGTTTTCTAAAGGTAGCAGGAATTAAGCCCAGGTCATTCCAACTTACATTTTTTATGGTAATCTCACTACGCGTCATCGCTGCAAGACCTATCCAGGAACCGATTTCAATCATATCGGGCAGGATGGTGTGTTCGCAACCGTTAAGGCTTTCCACCCCTTCAATCTTCAGCATATTGGAGCCTACTCCACTTATTTTTGCGCCCATTTTATTGAGCATTTTACAAAGTTGTTGCAAATAAGGCTCACAGGCTGCGTTGTAAATGGTGGTCTCTCCTTTAGCCATAACCGCTGCCATTAGGATATTAGCCGTACCGGTAACGGAAGCTTCATCGAGCAGCATAAATGTACCCGTAAGACCTTCAGGAGCTTCCACCCCATAGAAACGCTCTTCTTTATTGTAGCGAAATTTTGCCCCCAGTTTAATCATTCCCTCAAAATGGGTGTCCAAACGCCGGCGGCCGATTTTATCACCTCCGGGTCGTGGAATATAACCTTTACCAAAACGGGCAAGCAACGGTCCAACAATCATAATAGAGCCGCGCAAGCCGCCGCCCTCTTTCTTAAAACGCTCGCTTTCCAGGTATTCCAGATGCAGCGCATCACTTTTAAAGGAATATTTTCCCTTTCCGAGTTTTTGGATTTTTACACCCAGGTTGCTCAGGATATCGATGAGTTTATTTACGTCTACGATATCCGGAATATTATTAATAATTACTTCATCTGGAGTGAGTAGAACGGCACAAAGAATCTGTAAAGCTTCATTTTTTGCACCTTGCGGCTGGATGGATCCCTTAAGCTGATGCCCTCCTTCTATCTGAAATGTTCCCATGAAAATGTAATACTAGAAAATTAGTAACGCTTTTTGCCGCGTCCTGACTTTTTACGGTAGTTGGATTTGCCGGAATTGGATTTACCTGATTTTTTACCACGCATTAATTTCTGCGCTTCCTTCAAATCTTCATCTTTTTTAGCCAGATTGATCTGACCATCGCTCAACTCATACAAATGTTTAAAAATTACCTCGTCATCAACCGTGTCTTTATTCCAGTTGAGAAAGCATTTTTTCATATGGTTTGCAATGGTAAACTCAAGGGCTTCCCGTTTCTGACCTTTTTCCCACTGCACGGCTACATCAATCATACGCTTGATGTTGTTGCCGTAAAAACGGTATTTGGGATGGTTTTGCGGGTAATCAAGCGGCTCCGGGCGTTGCTCCAGCTTTTCCCGGGAAGGTTTATCATAAGGAGAAACCACATCCAGTTTAAAATCACTGATGATAAAAAGCTGATCCCATAATTTATGCTGAAAATCGGGTACATCTCGCAGGTGTGGTTGCAAATTGCCCATTACCGCAATAATGCTTCGAGCGATGATGTTGCGCTTTTTCTCGTCTTCTTCGGCTATAGCCTGATCGACCATTTTCTGTAGATGTCGGCCGTATTCAGGGATAATGAGCTTTTCACGCTCGGTATTGTATTCTAATTGATCTATCAATTGTAAAAATTTAAATGAATCTCATTTTAGCGCCAGCTTACTTTTATTTAACTCAAAACTGGTCTTTGTTCGGGGCAAGCCACCGAGCTTTAAATCTCGATTAACGAGTGAAGTATGTTTCGCCGGGAAACATGAGGCAAAGTACTAAAAATTGTGCAAAAGCGAGCAAGGCTGTTACATTTTAGCCTTCTTATAACGAAATAACGCCCTCTACCACCGCTACTTCCTTATATTTAGCAATAATCGCATCGGGATTTTCCATAACCACATGAATAGACACGCTGGTGTAAGTTCCTTTGCTGGAAGCTTTAGTATTAATCACGGCACCCATATTGTCAAAAATGGCTTCGATCTCTGCAATCTTCTGGTTATCTGAAGGTACGATGAATTTATACAAGTATTCTACAGGCCACTTGGTCGTGGTTTCTTCCAATCTTCCTTTTAATTTAGCGTAAAATTCTTCCGGATTTTTATCGGTGCTCATAGCTTTTTATTAGGCTGCAAAGATACCATTCTTCAGCTAATTTTTTAATCGAAAGCGATTTGAGTATTTTTGCCCGCAAAGCAGAAACACCGTGCCTCTGGCTTCGGCAGCTTTGTTTACAGGAAAATAAACCTCTATGCGGGTAAACAGCTTACTGTGATATCTGCAAAACAGACCAGAATATTTTGATACCCAAACGCATCGTTTTAATAGGCGGTCCCAGCACCGGAAAAACCACACTTTTGAATGCTCTGAAAACTAGGGGATACACCTGTCTGGACGAAGTATCCCGCGAAGTTACCCAGGCTGCAAAAGAGGAAGGTATTGAGCAGCTTTTCTTAACCGAACCCCTGCTCTTTAGCGATAAGCTTCTGGAACGTCGCATACAGCAATTTCTTGACGCAGGAGCGCTTGATACCGACCTTGTTTTTATAGACCGGGGCATCCCGGATGTCAGTGCTTATATGGATTTTTTTGGAATGAATTATCCACAACGTTTTGTAAAGGCGAACCAATCCTACATCTATGACCGTATTTTTGTTTTACCGCTGTGGCGGGATATTCATAGAACCGATGCAGAACGTTACGAAAGCTTTGCTGAAGCCGAAAAAATTCAGCAGGAATTGATAAAAACCTATGAGCATTACGGGTATAAGCCTGTTGAAGTTCCAAAAAATTCAGTAGATGAGCGGGTTAGTTTTATTTTGGAACAGTTAAAGGCATGACTAACGAGGCGCACGAAGTCTTAAAAGCCTACTGGGGTTATGAGTCCTTCAGACCACAGCAGGAAGCTATTATCACTTCGGTTCTAGCAGGGAAAGACACTTTTGCGTTGCTGCCTACAGGTGGTGGTAAATCAATTTGCTACCAAATACCGGCGTTGCTTTCCGAAGGAATAACTCTGGTTATTTCGCCATTGCTGTCCCTAATGCGGGATCAGGTGACGCAACTTGAAAAACGAAATATTAAAGCACTTTATATTCCCGGCGGCATACCCTATGCAGAGCTTGATGTATTGCTGGATAACTGTATTTATGGAAATTATAAATTACTGTATATTTCTCCGGAGCGGCTTCAAAATGAACTGGTTCTGCAACGCATCAAACAGATGAATCTGGCGCTGATAGCAGTTGATGAAGCACACTGTATTTCTCAATGGGGACACGACTTTAGACCGGCATACCGCACTATTTCCCGCTTTCGCGAAAACTTCCCGGAAGTGAATTGCATTGCACTTACTGCTACAGCAACCAGGCAGGTGCAGGAAGACATTTTGACACAACTCGATTTTAATGAGCCCCAAATCTTTAAAAATTCATTTGAACGGAAAAATCTGGCCTATCGCGTCCTTTGGGAAGAAAACAAGCTCAATCGTCTGGTTCATCTTTTTAAAAGTACCAGTGGCAGCGGAATTGTGTATGTGCGCAGTCGCAAAACGGCTCAGGAATATGCTGCCTTTTTAAGTGACAGCGGCATAAAAGCACATTTTTATCATGGAGGACTAAGTAGCGGAGAGCGGCAACAACGCTTTACAGACTGGTCTGTAAACCAAACGCAGGTTATGGTGGCAACCAGTGCCTTTGGTATGGGGATTGACAAGGCTGACGTTAACACCGTGGTTCACATAGAGCTGCCTGAAAGTATGGAGAGCTATTTTCAGGAAGCCGGTCGCGCGGGACGTAACGGCGAGCCTGCCAAAAGTGTGATTTTGGTAAATCCTTCCGATAAGGAGCGCCTGGCCAATCAGTTTTTAAAAGTACTGCCGGCAGTAAGTTTTGTAAAGAAAGTTTACAAAAAGCTGAACAGTTTTTTTCAAATCCCTTACGGTGGCGGGGAGCAGGAGACTTTCCGCTTTGATTTTATGAACTTTTGCAAAACCTACTCTTTAAATACCCTGCTTACGTATAACGCGCTTCAGTTATTAGATCGCAACAGCATTCTTATCCTTTCTCAGGAATTTTACCGAAAGTCTACCTTACAGCTTGTGGTTTCACCAGTAAACCTTACTTATTATCTTATCAAAAATCCGGGCCTGGATGCTGTGGTAAAAAGCATTTTAAGAACCTACGGAGGCATTTATGATCAACCCATGGCCATCGATCATACTCTTATTTCTAAAAAGGCCGGTGTACCTCTGGCTCAGGTGCATCAAAACCTGCTCCAACTACATACAGATAATCTGGCCCTGTATGATCATACACACTACGACACTGCACTTACATTTTTAGTACAGCGGGAAGACGATCTGAGCATAAATCCTGTAGCTCCTGCAATTAAAGCTCAAAACACCCGTAAGGTCAATCAGGTTCAAAGTATTTTAAAGTATATTGAAAATGACCGTATTTGCAGAAGTGTGCAACTTTTAGCCTATTTCGAAGAAGAGCAAAAAGATGTTTGCGGCATTTGTGATGTATGCCTGGCTAAACTTAAAAAAGAAATCGACTTAAAACAGCTGCAGCTTGAAATTTTAAAAGTTTTAAAGCAGGAAAGCAAATCCTCCACAGAACTGGCGCTTCTTTTCAAGGAAATAGATGAACAGAGTCTCATCTTAGCTTTAAAACAACTGCTTTTTACCCAACAACTAAAAATAAATTCTTCAAATCGTTATCAACTACTATGAGAGACTTACGTATTATATATATGGGAACGCCTGATTTTGCAGTCGCAGGATTGCAAAAGCTTTTAGAACAGGATTATAATGTAGTAGGCGTGATCACCGCTCCGGATCGTCCCGCCGGTCGGGGTCAAAAATTGAGTGAAAGTGCAGTAAAAAAGTATGCGTTACAGAATAACCTCCGGGTTTTACAGCCTACCAATTTAAAAGATGAAAATTTTCTTACCGATCTAAAATCGCTCAGGGCTAATTTACAGATCGTGGTAGCCTTTAGAATGTTGCCTCAGGCGGTATGGCAAATACCCGAATACGGCACATTCAACCTGCACGCCTCGCTCCTGCCCGATTATCGGGGCGCCGCACCCATAAACTGGGCGCTAATCAATGGGGAAACCGAAACTGGCGTCACTACATTCTTTATCGATGAGAAGATAGATACGGGCGCCATAATACAACAACGTCGCTTAACTATTGAACCTGATGAAAATGCAGGCAGTTTGCACGACAGACTCATGCATCTGGGCAGCGAACTTATTCTGGATACGGTAAAACAAATTGAGGCAGATAAAGTTAGTACACAAAGACAACCCGATCAAGCTAATTTAAATACCGCTTACAAACTCAACCGGGAAAATACCCGCATTAACTGGAAGATGTCTGCGATGCAGATATACAATCTAATTCGCGGGTTGAGTCCATATCCCGTAGCCTGGACATTTTTTAGCAATGGCGACGAGCAGGAGCTGCAGCTTAAAATTTATAAAGCGCATTTGGAGGAAACGCGAACTGCGGAAGAGAAAAAAATCGGCAAACTCATTGTTAGGAACGACAAACTGATTGTACAACTTCAAAATGCCTATTTAGTATTGGACGAAATTCAACTGGCCGGTAAAAGGCGTATGCCGGTAAAAGATCTTTTAAATGGATTTAATTTTTCGGAAAAGGCAAAAGTTATCTGAAACCGCATCACTGCTAGCCTGATTGATTTTTTGTTAAAATACGCAAACGTTATCAACAAAAGCCCAAAGTTATCAACATAATACCTGATTTCCTGCGCTATTGCTTGTGTGGATGAATTATCCGTCTAAATTTGTTCAAACAATAAACAAAAGTTTAACCGACAATTAATTTTTTTAATTTTTTACATTATGAACAAATCAGATTTAATCGACGCAATGGCAGAAGATGCCGGTATCACTAAGGCAGCAGCTAAAAAAGCTTTAGAATCTTTCTTAGGAAATGTTGAAAAATCACTTAAAGGTGGTGACCGTGTTTCTCTAGTAGGTTTTGGTTCTTGGTCTGTATCTAAACGTGCAGCTCGTGAAGGAAGAAACCCACAAACCGGAAAAACTATTCAAATTGCAGCTAAAAATGTAGTGAAGTTTAAAGCTGGTTCTGAATTATCTGACGCAGTAAACTAAGCGTTTATAAGCATAAAACCATAAAGGCCCTCTCTGGAGGGCTTTTTTTATGCATGTTATTTTTTTGTTAATATCAAAAAATAGCTTAGTTTAGAAGAAATTGTTTTCCCCATGACTACAAACAAACCTGAAAAAGGTAATTTACTTATCGCAGAACCTGCGATAATTGGGGATATTTCCTTTAACCGTTCGGTTATATTGCTGGCCAATCACAACGAAGAAGGCTCAGTAGGGTTTATTCTCAACAAGCCACTTAATTTTACCTTAGATGAACTCATCCCTGAAGTAGATGTTCGTATGCAAATCTATAACGGCGGGCCTGTAGAACAGGATAATCTGTATTTTATACATAAAGTACCTGAGCTTATTCCGGACAGTATTGAAATCTCCAGCGGCATCTATTGGGGCGGGAACTTCGATAAGGTGGTCGAATTGATCTCTTCAAAAAAACTTGCTGAAGATCAAATTCGGTTTTTTCTTGGATATTCCGGTTGGGACAGCGATCAACTGGATCACGAGTTAAGCGAAAATGCCTGGATTGTTGCCGAGAATAACTATCACAAGGAAATCATCAATAAATGCTTTCCAGATTTTTGGAAAGAAAAAATGATCGAACTGGGCGGAGAATACCTGCTGTGGTCCAACGCCCCTGAAAATCCAAGTTATAACTAAACAATTACTTCGCCAGGCGCACTTTAGCATTTAGCTTGCCTAACAAATCTTTAGCGACTGTATTTTCATAAACCTTCTTACGGTATTTGGTTATGGGCTGAATTCCCGTTATCGTATTGGTTATAAAAAGTTCATCTGCCTTTTGCAGTTCAAACGGGGAAATTGAAGTTTCTTCAAGGCTATAATCATCCAGCTTACCAATGATCTCTATCAATTGTTTACGGATAATTCCGCGCAGGCAGCCATCAGCAAGTGGCGGTGTTTTTATGGTTTTATCTTTTACCAAAAACAGATTGCCGTTCAAAGCTTCAGCGACTGCTTTATTGGTGTTGAGCAACAGGCAATTTTGAAATCCATTTTCCTGTGCAAAAATGCTTCCGGTAACATGAATTAGTTTGTTAGCCGTTTTGAGGGTCGAAAGCAAATCGGCATTCAGGTAATGATCTTTATAAAGTTCTACTTCATAATCTCCGTCATTGAAGGTATAGAAAGCTTGCTCAAGAACGCTGGCCAGAGCGTAGAAGAAAACGCCATTATCTTGTGGAAGATAAGTTCCTCCTTCATTGCGAATGACGGTAAGCCGAAGCCGTGCCGGTTTGCCGGTAAGATCACTGGCCTCAATAAGTCTGATCAGTTCTTCCTGTAAATACTCTGGCGTAAACTCTTGCGGAATCTGCATTCTTAAGATACGCATAGAAGCCATTAATCTGAAATAATGATCTTCCCAAAATGCAATTTTATCGCCCGTATAACGCAGAGTTTCAAAAACTCCGTCTCCGTAAAACATCCCGCGATTTTGGGGAGAAAACTGAGGGTTTTCAGTAAGTGTTCCGTTAAGATTTATCATAAAAAAAGTCCCTTTTTTAGAAGGGACAAATATACGTTTTATGCAGGGCTTATTAGTTAGAACCTATGATGTGTTTCAGTTCGGAAATTTGATTTTCCCAAAACATTTTCCCTTCATCCACCTCATCAGGCTCAGCAAAATCAGTTACGATAAGTGAGACATCTTTAGTTATTTCATCTACAACGATACGCAGTTCAAAAAAATAGAGGTTTTCATCCTCCACATCATCCATCCAACGGAATTTAATACGTTCGTCGCTCTTTTTTCCTAACAATTTTGCTTTCTCCTCGCTCCCGTTCCAAATGAAGGTATAGTATTCTCCGCGAGAGTTTACGTTATCTGCAAACCACTCAGACATACCTGAGGGTGAGGACATATATTGATATAATAAAGACGGTGAGGCCTGTATAGGGAACTCGATTTCAAATTTTACTTTTTCTTCCATGGTCATTAATTCGGTTGGGTCGCCAATATAATTATTAATTGTACAGTAAAAAAGATAAGCGCTAATTTTTATTTTATAAATAAGAGGCTTGCCGGGTTAACAAATGTTATTATATTTGCACCCGCTTAGGGAAACCCCGGGCAGCATTTATTTTGGCGAGGTAGCTCAGCTGGTTAGAGCGTCGGATTCATAACCCGGAGGTCGGGGGATCGTGCCCCCCTCTCGCTACA
>CAYNMH010000062.1:0-21468 GCA_964398145.1 uncultured Flavimarina sp.
CCTTTTATGAGATGTCTGGGGATAAGAGAAAATAAAAATAATTTTCATTTGTTTATAATAAGTCTAAATAAAAATAATTTTTATATTTGGCAAAAATTAAATTATCGACCAATGAAATTCAACTTAAAATTACTAGTTGCCACGCTTAGCTTATTTAGCTCTATTACATATGCACAAACTACAATATCAGGTACTGTCAAAGATGGAAGTGGTGATCCTCTTATGGGGGCTAATGTAACGTTAACTAACACCAAGGGCACTATTACCGATTTTGATGGAAAGTTCTCTTTTAAGAAAATTGAAAATGGAAATTATAACGTAAAGGTTTTCTTTATAGGGTTTAAATCACAGACCAAAACTTTAAACGTTTCCAGTCAAGAGATTATCACACTTGATTTTGTCCTTTCTGAATCAAATCAACAGTTACAGGAAGTTGTAATCACTTCCAATAGGACCCGTGAAACTTTGGATGAAGTGCCTTCTTCCGTCTCGGTATTGAACGCTCGCCAAATCGAAAATCTAGCTCAAACGAGTAATTCTGTCGCAGATGTACTGACTGAAGTGCCGGGACTGGCCTTAAGTTCTAACCGAACAAGCAGTACCGGGCAGACACTAAGAGGAAGGAATATGCTTATATTGATTGACGGAATCCCACAGTCTACACCTCTTCGTAAAGGAGGAAGGGATGTAAATACCATTGACCCGAGCACCTTGGAAAGAATTGAAGTGATAAAAGGTGCCACCGCAATATATGGGAATGGTGCAGACGGTGGCATTGTAAATTACATCACCAAAAAACCCAACGCCACTAAAAAATTGGAAAGCACTACTTCTATTGGGGCTGAAGGCGCTTTGGCGGATATTGATAAAACCGTAGGGGCCAATGTGACCCAAACATTTTCTGGGCAGCTTGGCAAGTTGGGATACGTGACAAGCGGAAGGTTTAGGCAAACAGGTGTTTATAAAGATGCGAATGGTACGGTTTTGTCGCCATTTTATGGTTTGGGGGAGACAAGTCAGTACAGCCTATTTGGCAAATTAAATTATCAAATTACCGAAAAACAACGGGTTGAGTTAATGTACAATTACTTCAGCAGTAACCAGGATTCCGATTATATTCCCGAGGTTGGCGTTTATGGCCAAATCCCAACCATTGGGATCCTTGGGGAAGACCTGGGGGAAGATCAGGGCAATAGGTACAATCATAATGCACAATTAACCTATGATTACGATGATATTTTTGGGAATTCCGATTTCAGGTTAAATCTCTATTTGCAGGATTTTAAAACGGTCTATGGTTATACAGACAGTTTTTACGATCCCAATTTGGGTTTCGATGGCGGACAATCATCAATATTATCTACAAAAAAAGGGGCAAGATTAAACTTTAAAACCCCGTATTCTTTCGGTAACGTAACGGGGAATATTCTTTATGGAGTTGATATTTTAAATGATAAAACTTCTCAGGAATTAGTTGATGGCAGGAAATGGGTGCCGCAAATGGATATGAAAAATTTTGCGCCTTATGCACAATTAAAAACACTTTATAAAAATTTTGTCCTAAAGGCAGGGATCAGATTAGAAAATATCAATATTCAGGTTCCGGATTATACCACACTTACCAGGTATAATGTAGGCGAAACAACTCCCAATAGTGGCGGGATAGATATTAAAGGGGGGGAATTAAATTACAATGCCACGGTATTCAATGCGGGGATACGTTATAACAAATGGCAGGTGTTTAAACCTTTTGTTAGTTTCTCCCAAAGTTTTTCGGTTGCAGATTTAGGAAGGACATTACGCTCTGCAACAGAAAATACTATCAACCAGATAAACTCTGAAGCCGTGATAGCAAATAATTATGAAGTTGGTTTTAATACCCATTTAGGAAGCACAAGTTTGAGCGGTGCATATTTTATCAGTACCTCAGATTTGGGTTCTACTTATAGGGAAAGCCCAAGTGGTGCCTTTGAAATATTAAGGCAACCTGAAAAAGTGTACGGATTTGAGCTTTCTTTGGATACCGAACTTTTGAGGAACGTAAATGTTGGAACTTCGGCTTCTTATACAGAAGGTAAAATAGATACCCAGGATAATGGGGATTATGACACTTTTATAGGAGGGGATAGAATCCCGCCACTAAAGCTTGTTTCCTATGTTTCCTACAAATGGAACAATAAGTTTGATGCACGTCTAACCCATATTTACAGTGGCGATAGAAATCGCTTTGAACCAAATGAAAATGGGGGGTATACGTATGGTAAAGGCCCGGTAAACAGCTTTAATATATTTAACCTTACCACAAACTATCAACTTACCCCTACTACAGAAATAGGCGTTGGTGTCAGAAATTTATTGAATGAAGATTACTACCCGCCAATTTCCCAATGGAATGCAAGGGACTCCAATTACATAAAGGCCAATGGGACGCAATTTGATGTGTCGCTTACCGTACATTTATAGTAGTGTGACTTTATGAAAAACAGGGTCCTATTAAAATATCATTCCTATTTCGGGATTATTGCAGGCACATTTTTGTTTGTTATGGGCATTACGGGCTCTGTATTGGTTTTTACAGAAGACATAGACCTTCTTCTTTTTAATAAGTATGAAGTTGAAAGTAATACAACCGACTTAAAATTAGATAGAGCCACCGCGGCGGTCCAAGAAAAATTTCCTGATTGGGGCACCAGGATAATTAAGTTCGGGAAAGGCAAAACTATTCTATTTAATTTAAGGAGACCGGAAGCTAGAAAATATGTTTTTGTCAATCCCGGTACAGGTAATATTATCAAGGTTATAAATGCGAACACTCATTTTACGAAATGGATTTTAAAATTGCATTATTCGCTGCATTCCGGGATTATCGGTAGGTTTCTGGTGCTTTTTGCAGGAATTGTTTTCTTTCTTTCATTGCTTACGGGAATTATCCTTTACCGTAAAATGATCTTTAAAACGGTTTTATTTAAAACAAAAATAAAAAAGAGTAATAAAAGGACATTTTATTCAGCCCTTCATAGATATGTGGGGGTCTGGGCGTTGTTATTGAATCTTGTAATTGCAATCACCGGGATCTTTTTGGCGTATAAAGTTGTCAATTCAGGGTTGAGTGAAAGTATAGAACCTTCGCCCCCCATAGTAAAAACATCTTTGGAAGCATCTTTAATTAAACTTGAAAAAGAATATCCTAATTTCAAAGCAAGCTACATTAGGTTGCCCTCTTCAGAAAAAGGGGATATTATTTTTAATGGCACTTTCAAAAATGATCCATTTTATCTAAGTAAATATTACAATAAGGTCTCCGTTGATTATAAAACCGGAGCTGTTGTCAGTATCGATAGAATTAATGAAGCAGACTTTATTACTAAGTTCAATAGCAGTATCCTGCCGCTCCACTTCGGTCAATACGGAGGTTGGGTCAGTAAAGTTATGTACTGTATCGTCGGGCTTTCCGGTCCTTTTTTATCCATATCTGGTTATTTCATCTGGTTAAAACGAAAAAAATTACGTCATTTAAGAAATTGAATGATGAACCCTATGCAGTACCTGATTAATCCCTCATTTTAATTTCGGCATTTCAAAATCACTATTATATAGGTCAATATCAATTCACGAATAATTCTTATCACTTTTAGAAACAAATCTTTCATAGTTGTATTTTTAAGTAGTTATCCATCCCCAACAAAATAGCCAAAGCAATAGCATTGACATTTGAGGTTTCTAAAAAATAGGCACTTTCATCGCTATTGGTAAGAAACCCCAATTCAACCAAAATAGCTGGACAATACCCAATTGTTTCCCTTAGCACTTGAAAGTTGGCAAATTTCATCCCCCTGTTCTCAATTTTGAGATGGAGGTTGGCTTCGCCCAAAATTTCCGTCCCCAGGGCAATCGATTTTTTAATGTTCGGCCCTGAATCTTCAGAAAAGGAATTCAGGGTATAAACCTCCATTCCTCTGGAATTGTTTGTGGAAGCATTGCAATGCAGGGAAACGAACATACAAGCGTTTAAGGACTTCGCCAATCGACTTCTGTCTGAAATCAGTATAAATCTGTCATCGTATCGCGTAAGATAAATATCGTACCTGCCTTTGAAAATCATTTTATTCAGCACGCATATTTCTTTTGCAATCCCAAGAACCACATCTTTTTCTTTAATCCCATTTATCCCTATCGCACCGGAATCTTTTCCACCGTGTCCAACATCAACCGCAATTACTTTTCGGGAGTGCACTTCTTGCCCAAAAATCAAACAGATTTTCAAGAGCAAAAAGACAAAACTGACGTTTTTGAGCACTTTTTTCATTTTCACTTTTCGAGTTATCAACAACCTACCTTCCAAAATCCATAGAATCTGATATCAAATAATATCATCCGAATTCAATTTAACATAGATAATATTTTATTCACAAATATTTGATTATCAGTTATTTGTAAACAAATATATGTATTTTTCCCTTAACGAAAACAAATCAAAAATTTAAACTGTTCCGTTATGAAAAAATCAATCTATCTGGCAACTTTTTTGTCTTTGCTCTCAACTTCGCTTTTTGCCCAAATTGGAGGTATCGAAGATTCGGTCGATGATGTTTCCAATACCATCAGAACCATTTTTCCTATAATTCTCGGGGTAATCTTCCTGATCGGTTTCTTGTTCAATGCAGGACACTTTTTCGGGGAAAACGCTGATCTTAAAAAAGGGATTACCCGTGTACTTGTATTTGTTCTGATTGCTGGCGCGGTCGTGGGCATCTTTACCTATCTAATCGGAATCGTGGTCTAAGCTCCTAAGAGGCATTTTAAAGTAATCAACCGTACTTATGAAAAAGTTCGAAGTATATAAAAACATCAGGAAAAGGGCGGTCATTTTTGGGCTGCCCATATCCCTGTTTGCAATAATGATGGTTTCCATCCTCGCTTCGCTATTGGTCATCATCTTCTCGTTCAGCTTTGGGATCATCATTGGCGTTTTGGTTCTCAATTCAGTTTTGTATATCGCTTTGACCCGAATAACAAGCAATCCACAGCTATTCCAGATGGCGAAAGCTTTCCCAAAAATCATCAGTAACAAACGAAACTCCGGCATCCACTATGAACAAGATTAACCTTTCGGCATACCGACCCATTGCAGATATCCGGGACAATATCATTTTTGCCAACAATGGCAATGTGGTCTTGTGCTATGAAGGCAACCTGCCTGAAATCTACTCCCTGTCCGAAAAAGATTTTGAGGATATGCACGGGGCTTGGTTTCAGGCCTTGAAATCATTACCAGTTGGTACGGTGGTGCATAAACAGGATGTTTATTTAAAAAAGTCCTACTCTTCGGAACAATTGCCCAACAGAACCTTTTTGGAAAAGGCTACCCACGACCATTTTAAAGGGCGCGGGTATATGGAGCACCGCTGCTTCCTGTTCTTTATCCTGACCAAGAACAAAGCGCTCAACAACCCCAAATATGTCAATCCTTTCCGTAAGGTTTCCAAGGGTATTATCCGGGAACTCGATAATAGCGTACAACGCTTTATCGGCTCGGTCAGCGATTCGGTTTCCTTTATCAATAATAGTCGTAAAATGGAGTTTACTCCACTTGATGCGGATGCAATCCAAAATTTGACCAATGGCTATTTCAACGGCTTCAATGAAGGTTTTGATACCGATATTCTGCTGGAAAAGAAAAACGTCAATATAGGCGAAAACTATTTTGATGCCCTGGCCATCAACAGCGAACTGTGCTTTGGCGAAAGTGTACAGAGTAGCAAGACCAACGAGAAATTCACTTCTGACGATTTTGTATTTCATCAAGGGTTTATTGATGGTTTAGGGCTTACGCTAAACGAGAACCATATCGTCAATCAGATCTTGTATCTGGATGACAAACAGAAATGGCGCAAGCTGCTCGATAAGAAAATCGAGGAACTGAACAAAAGCTCCAACTTTGGTTCACAGAACAAAGTTGTTCTTGGCAAGATCCAGCACATTCTTGACCAGATCAATGCTGACGACAATTCCCGAATTATCCGTGGTCATTTAAATATTGTCTATTGGGATAAGCACCCTGCCAATCTTGGCCGTATCGGTTCCAAGATCAAGACTGAGTTTAAGGAACTGGACATCATCCCTTATTATCCACGAGGCGAGGAACGGAAGAATTATATCCTGAACAGCTACTGCTGCTTTTCTTCCAATTTTTCAAACAACGATTTGTACGTAACCGACTTAAAGCACGCTTTATGCCTGTTCATCAACAATACGAATTATAAATCCGATGCTACCGGGGTCATCTTTAACGACCGGGAACATAACATTCCTGTTCTAAAAGATGTCTGGGACGAGCGCAAGAAGCGCATCAAGGCACGAAACTTTGCCATTTTCGCACCGACCGGTGAGGGCAAATCTTTTTTGGCCAATAACATTCTGCGCCAATATTTTGAAAGCGGCGTTCGCCTGGTGATCATCGACCTTGGTGGATCCTACACCAAGTTTGCAAAACTCTATCCAGAAAAGTACACGGTACTTCGCTACGAAAGCGGAAAGAATCTGGGTATCAACCCATTTTACATCAGCAACCACAATGATCTCACTCCTGAACGTTTGGAAGATTTATCGGTCTTTCTATTTGAACTTTTTGCTTCTGACCTTAAAGTGACCAAGGCACAATCGGTTTCGGTCAAGAAAATACTGCGCCACTATTATGATAACACTACCGAAAACCACTCCTTGGATGGCTTTTACCATTTCATCGAGCGCAACCAAAAAGACCTTTTGGATAAACTTAAAATCCATCCCGACTACTTCAATGTTACGGGCTTTCTACACATAATGTCGGAGTATGTTGGTGATGGTCTATATAGCTTTCTCTTTGAAGTTAGCGAAGACCAGACCTATAAAATTGAGGACAAACGATTGATAGTGTTTGAACTGGACGAAGTAAAGGACAATAAGGAAATCCTGTCCGTAATGTTGAAGTTGATTAAGTCTGCAATTCAACGAACCATCTGGAAGAACCGCGCCGAAAAGGGTATCATACTTTTTGACGAGTTCGCCAAGCAACTAAAGTTCGAAAACGTACTGGAAAGCGTGGAATTCTACTATCAGGCGATCCGTAAACAGAACGGGGCTATTGGGATTATCCTTCAATCCATCAATCAACTTCCGAACAACTCTACTTCGGCAAGCATACTGGAAAACACGCAGGTCATCTATAGCCTGAACAACGAGAAAGGCTATGCGGAACTGGTCAAGCGGCTCAACCTTTCGACCCACGATCTGAACCAGTTAAAATCAATTAAGAACAATCTTTCCGGGCCACGCAAGTACACGGAAATGTTTATCAAAATCGGTAAGGAAAGTAACATTTTCCGGTTAGAAGTCCCCAAAGAGGTCTATGCCGCCTACCTAACGGATGGACAGGAAAACGAGGCCATAATGGCCATTTATAAAAAAACACAAGATATGCAACAAGCTATAAAAGAATTCACATCTAAAAAATAAAATTATGAGAACAAAACTTCTAATACTCGCAATGGCACTTCTGTTCAGCTTGAACATTAAAGCCCAGGGAATGCCGGTCTATGATAATACAAACTTTATAAGTTTGGTCAAATCCCTCGTGGAATCGGCAAAACAGACCTCAAACCTTGTCAAGACCGTGAAATTTCTGAAAACCCAGAAAGAGAATCTTGAAAAGGTGAACAATGTGGTCAAGCAGTTAAAAGCAGTCCGTGAAATAGGCCGGAACAATCAACGCCTGATCAATGTGATGCAGAGTGATCTTAGGGATATTCTCGATTCGCCCTATATCAAACCGAACGAAATAGAGCGGGTATCGGAATCCTTCAATTCCATTGTGGAAAACTCTTTGGAAACGATGGACTTTATCGATCAGATCCTGTCCAGCGATTACCTGAAAATGAGCGATGCCGACCGTGCGGAAATCCTAAAAGAAAAGGAAGAAGAATCCAAAAATATGGTTTCGGAAATCACATTAAAAACCAAACGATACCGTGACATTATCTCTTTCCGCAAGATGCAGGATAAAATCAATAACCGCGAAACAGAATATTAGGTATGACCGCGACTATCATCTTAGGGATTGGGCTGGAATACGTTGATACGGTTTTTCAGACCATACAGAACAGCAGTTTCTCACAATATACCATTGCGGGAATGAAAACCCTTGCGGTGCTGTTCTTCCTGATCAACATCCTCAAAAAATATAATGAGGGCGTTGCAGATCAGGGGGGTTATACCTGGGGATTGAGCCCAGGAGAACTGATTAAAAATTTTGCGGTCGTTCTTGTGGTCATTTTTTCCACACAGGTATTGGGCTTTTTTGATGGTATCTTGGTGGCCATTGAGGGACAATATCGGGGAACCGCTCCGGCTTTGTTGCCCTTGCAGATGCAGGATATTCCCATTGAAGAGGAAGTCAACATCATAAAAGCAGCTCAGGCCGCAATGTCCTTGCTCTATGAAGCCTTGGTTACACCACTGTTTGGGTTTAAAATATTTGCTTTCATCGTAAGCACGATCCTGTGGATTCTCGACCTGTTTATTTATCCGCTGTTCTTGGCCGAACGTTTCTTCTTGTTGGGGATTATGCAGGCGTTCTTTCCTTTGGTCATCAGTCTTGCCGTGTTCGAAAAATTTAGGTCATTGGCCTATAACTTTTTTAAACTCTACGCAGCGGTCTATATGCTTGTTCCCGCGTTCTTCTTGGTCAATGTATTCGTCAATGCGCTCTATACCGAGATCAATACCAACTTCTGGACAAATTTGTTCGGAACGGATGTGGGCAGCGGCTTTTTTGCCCCGGTCGTACAGCTCGGTTCTGTGGGGTTTATCGTCTTCCTAAAGTTCAAGCTGTACCGGCGCGCTACATCATTTACCCTGAAATTATTTACTGCCTAAAAAAGATACAATGAAAACACCCTATAAAAATATCTACTCCGTCCTTAGAATAAACCGGTTCATCGTCTTGGCTGTTGTCATCTGTTCCGCCTTGTCCAGCTTTTTTGCCGTTTGGATGGTATTCAACATCAATAAAAAAGCCCTGAACAACGCTTTTGCCATCAATACCGATGGAAGCATCATCCCGTTGAAGCTCGTTACCCAAAAAGAAAACTTTAAGGTGGAAGCCTTGGCCCACTTGGAGCTCTTTCACAATTACTTCTATAACATCGATGCAAGCAATTATGAAAAGAACTTGGAAAAGGCGCTATGGCTTGGAAACAGTTCCGTGGACAACCTCTATAGGCAAAAAAAGGCAGACGGGGTTTATAACCGTCTCTTGCAGTATTCCCTTGTCCAAAAGGTATTGAGCATCGATTCCCAAATCGATGAAAATAATGGGGTTTACAGTTTCAGAACGGTTACCATTTTTGAGATCAACCGAGGGTCGATTGTTGATACGTATGAATTGACCTCCACCGGAAACCTCATTGCCGTTGATCGGAACTTTCCAAACAATCCACACGGATTGCTAATCACCGATTATTTCGAAAAGTCCCTTAAAAAACTAAACGATTAAAATTGACAGCCCATAACCTGCTCGACAGTCAGGCGGGTGGGCATTTAAAAACCAATGATTATGAAGATCGAAAAGAACAAAACAGTATTTGCGGCCGTCTTGGCTGTGATATTCCTATTCCTGATTTCCTATTCCATAATGGTAATGGGTGATGACGAAAGCGGGAACGAGAAACTTAAAGAAACTTCGGTTCCTGCGTTGGAAGAGGATCAAAAGGAATACGATTCCAAACTGGATGCCATCAATGATTTAAAGGAAGTACGCCAAACCAATGCCCCAAGCATCTACGATGAAAAGTTGATTGACTCCCTGGGTTTTTATGATGCGGATTTACCCGAAAAAGAAAAGGAGCGCATTGTGGATAGTATTTACTCCGCAGGGAAAATCAGGTATTCCGAAAAAAATTATCGGAATATTGGCGTTAAAAAAACTGCTACCAAGGTCGCAAAAACAGTTGATTCCGCAGCAATAAAGGCCGAGCAAAAAATTGATGCCAAGGAAATGGGGCTGGAACACCAGTTGTTCTTTGCCTCTGACCCAAAGGAAAGTTCTGTTTCTGTTTCCGGTACAACCGATGCCGCTATTTATGCCGGAGTGGATGGCGATCAAGTCGTCAAGGCCAATTCGCGGTTGCGGATGCGCCTGACCAAAACTGCTACCATTAATAGCAAACGAATCCCTAAAAACACTGTAATCTATGGTTTTATCAGTTTTGGGCCCAATCGGGTATTGATTGAAATCGAAAATATCAAACACCAGCCCACAAAGTTGAAAGCCTTCGACCTTCAGGATGGCAGTGATGGCATTTATGTGGAAAACAACTTTCGCGCACAGGTTTCCACCGAGGTCATTGGCGATATGGTGGACGATATCAATATCGCCGGAGTGCCACAGATAAGTGGGTTCAAAAAGATATTCCAGCGCAACAACCGGAACGTAAAGGTCACCGTGCTCAACAACTACAAACTAATCCTAAAACCTAAATTATGAGCCCATAATGGGCATTTAAAAATACACTCAAATGAAAAATCTTCTTCTTACTTCAATATTTTTTAGTATTACTGCACTCACCAAAGCGCAGACGCCTATTGCACTCGATACGATTTATGCCAATGATCGAAAGAACGTAGCCTTGTTCTTCCCAGAACCCATCCGCCAAGGGATTACGGGGTCTGAAAATTTTGTGTTTACCTATAACCGCGAAAAGGAACAGTATTTTGGACTGCTCCAGGCAAATCCGGGAAAGGAAAGTAATCTTCTGGTAGTCAATAGGGATGGTTCAATTTTTTCGTATATTGTAAGGTATAAAGAGCAACTTACTAAGCTGAACTATTTTATGCCGAAATCTAGTAGCATCGGCAATGAAAAGCCTATTGTTGCTGATTCGGCAAAAGTAGATGTGTCCAAGACAGAGTTAGGAAACAAGGTCTATTATTACCAAAAATTCTGTTCCTATCTAATTGACCGAAAGCAACGGATTGGCCGGATAAAAAAACGAAATGAGGGCATCATTTTAAGTGTTGAAAACATTGTTTTCGACAAAGAAGAACTGTATTTCGTGATCCAGATTGAGAATAGATCCACCTTGGATTACGATCTGAATTTTTTAAACCTTTCAGTTGAAACGAGGAAAAAGGGTAAGAAAAAATCCTTGCAACGCCTTTATCAAGAGCCGATTTTTAAATATAACCTGCCCTCAAAAATAGCCGAAAACGAAACCGTAAGATTGGTTTATGTGCTGCCTAAGTTTTCTATAAGCAATGACCGCAGGGCGGTTTTAGAGCTTAACGAAAAAAACGGGGAAAGGAACTTAAAGTTAAAAATATCGCATAGATTTATCAATAATCCAAATTAGAATCGTTATGAAAAATATCGCTATATACTCCGTAGTTTTTCTGTTCTTGGCCTGTGCCGGGAAACAAAACCTTTCGCCCAGCGAAACTTCAAAAATCGTGGTGGAAAGTTTTTACAACAATGATAATACGACCCTAAAAAAGCATACCACTACAGAAGGTTATGAGGGTCTTAAATCGATACAGGATCTGATGACCGCAGGGAAGTCGGGCGATTCCGATTTTAAAGTGTTGGAAGAAACTGCCAATGATAAGGTAGCTTGGGTCAGGTTTACAACGTCCTATGAAGAAAATCCTGAATTATTCAAGCTGCTCAAAGTCGATGGCCAATGGAAAGTTACACAACAAGGCCCAAGAGAGAAAGGGCCTTTTTGAACTACTTACATTTTTGGAATGACCATTTCTTTTAACCATTGGAAAGCTGCTTTTTGATCGTAATGAATTTCTGGTCTTAATAAGCCCTCCATATCCCCTTCAAAAGCCGCATCGTTTTCCTTCGCTTCCATATTTTGAAGGAACTCTTTTTGTGAAGGTACTTTGCCCACCGAAAATTCCATATATGCCCTAAAGCACTTGATAATCTCATCAATGTCGATAGCTGTATGTTGTCTGGAATAATCGAGATCGAACAGGTCCCTTCCTTTACTTCGCTGATAAAGTGCCCTTAACTTCGTGCCCAGAAGTTCATTGAGACCATACGTCCTAATCTCCGCACTACCCGAAAACCAAGGATTATCAACTTCGAAAGGAAAATCCTTCCACTCTAACACTTTAAAATGTTCCTTACAGTTTATTTCCAATTTGAGCCGGCGACGTTCATTTTCATATTCTGAATTAAAACGGTACAAAGCCTTTGCCCCGTGCCCCCTTACTTGTGTGCGCCTATCTTCTTCAAAAAAAGTAATAACTTCGCCAATGCGCTTCATAATGGGTTTGATGGGGCCTTCCTTAACCTGTACAAGGTCGATATCCTCGGAGTATCTAGGTGCTGGGTTCAGATATAGTTTATGCAGAGCGGTACCGCCCCGAAAAGCAATATTTTCCCTTAAAAAATCATCTTCAAAAATCGCTATCAAAGCCCGGCTGATTATCAAATCCTGCTCAACCTGTGCAAATTCTTTCCAAGGTGCGTATTCCCGCCATTGGGCAATATAGGGTCTCGAAATCATAAATCGTTTTCTAATTGTAGGTTGGTATCCACTTTCCATTTATTATCCACGGAACCGGGCCGTTGTTGGTTGGTCGGCTTTAGTAAAACCGGATGTATCTTTTGTTTTTCCAAATGTTGCAAAATCAAATTCGATAAACTGTTCTCTTGATCTATTTGATCCAACAAAAACCCCAGTCGTTGAAGTGTTGCCTTATTGCCGTACCAACTCAATAAATTCTTTAAATCGTTTGGGGTAACTTCTTCCAACAATTCTTCGATCGTGGATAACATTCGGTTCAGTCCCCCCAATTTATTTTGATAATGCACCAGGTCTGCCAAGGTCAAAGCCGGACTGGAAATATGATAAGTTCCGGCATCTGATTTTTTGGAAAGTATATTTTTTTCCGGCCAAGCAGAAGTGGTCAAAAAACGGATATCAACGGCCGACTTTTGAATATCCAATAGTTTGGGTGAAGATGTCATTACATAATCCCGCTGGGCTTGTTGATGGCTTGCGCCGTACACTTTTGCGGCACTATAAAAACCCAAATAGTATTTACGGTCTAAATAATCGAAAAGTTTATTAATGTAGAGACTGATGGGAAGTTTTCCAAAATTGGAATATCTGGGGGTGAGTATAAGGTAAAAGCCTTTTCGGAGATTAATGACTTTGTTCTTTTCAATCAAATGAGCCAATTCCAGCCAAATTGCATTTTTACTTTTTGTGGTCTGTCCCATTAGTTCATCAAGGGAAAAAGAATATTCTTCCACAGAAAGCAATTTATCGATATATCCCGCTACCATAGTTTTAGTAATTATTAGAGCAATATATGGTTTTAAGACATAAAACTAAAATAAATACTATAAATTTTGTTTTCAAATCAAATTCAATTAGCAATCCAAACTTTATAAGGTTAAATTTGGAGACCACCCACAACGCAGTTATATATTGGCCAAAATATAAAAACCAATGATACCACGAGATTTAAGCAAGGACATAAAAACGAGATTGCAAAGCATTAATGGTCAAATTAATGGACTCATAAATATGCTGGATGAGGATACAGACCCCGATAAGATATTGATTCAGTTTAAAGCAGCGCAGAAAGGACTGGATAAAGCGCACTTTCTTTTACTCGATGAGACCTACCGAAAGGCGCTGGCCATAAAAATATCCGAGACCGTGGAAGCCTGTCCCGGAGATTGTGGCAATGAAGACCGAATTGAATTTATACGGAAACAGTTCCCGGATTTGGAACTCGACACGCTTACTTCCCAAATGAAAGAAATTGATAAACTTAGAAAAAGAATTGATGGTAATGACATAGATAAGGATGGAGCATCCTAATCTTTCAGAAAATATTAACCTTCTATTGCCGACGAATAAAGGGCTTACTTAAAAGTAGGTCCTTTTTTTGTTTTCTAATTTGGAGACCACCCTACCCGCGACCCTACCTTTGGATTGTTGAATTTGATCAAATACCAACACAAAGAATTTATAAATAGTTAAAAAGAAAGAAATGAAACGTCAAGTAGAAGTTTTTACCGCCAATTGCCCACTTTGTGACCCGGTCGTTAAAATGATCGAGGAACTGGCCTGTGGCGAATGTGAAATAACCACGTATGATTTGGCAAAGCAATGTGAGGATAAGACCTGCCTTACCAAAATGAATGAATATGGAGTGCAAAAAATACCAGCGGTAGCCGTTAACGGAAAATTGCTGGATTGCTGTAAGGATTCGGCCATCACCAAGGAAAAATTGCTGGAAGCCGGTATTGGAAAAGAGTAAACGACAAATATAGGGTGCGGCCTATTCTCAATAATTATCCTGTTGCCGTACCGACGGGATATCATTTAAAATCAAAATATTATGAAACCTTTAAATTCAGAACTACAACAATGTATCGATGATTGTAACGCCTGTATCACCGCGGCACGAATTTGTCTGGATCAGCACCTGGGCGAACCCGATATGAAGCAATGCCACCAGTTTTGCCTGGATTGCATTGCAGTATGTACTGCCTGTGTTCAATTATTGGCAAGTCAGTCCAACTATTCCGAACGTGTATGCGCCATTTGCGCTGACCTTTGTAAAGCCTGCGCAGATGAATGTGCCAAATTTGATAGTGAGGTATGCCAACAATGCGCCGATAAGTGTAATAGCTGTGCAGAAAGTTGCCAAAAAATGGCAGCTTAGAATCTGAAAACTTAAAGAATATGACAATTTCCAAAGTGTTTTTCAGAATCATTTTTATATCCTTTTTTGGTCTATCCCCGCTATCCACATTAAATGCTCAGGGGCACGGGTCGCTGTATGGTCTGCAAACCCCGACGCTTGCCAAGGGCGGTGTCGATCTAAATGTCGCAGGAATGAGCCTAGGTACAGAAGAGGGAAGCTCCTATATGATGCGCTACCTGTTTTCCTACGGTATTACCGAAGATCTGCAGGTCAACCTGACCACGCCCACGATGATCGAGCGGCTGGACAATGCCCCAAGAACGCGGGGCAATAGCAATATGCCCGCCAATGGGGATATCGAGGCTTCTTTGTGGTACCGGTTTTTTTCCGATGCCTTTGGGGTCGGGAAACGATTTGAATCTACGGCTATTTTAAGTGTATCGACCCCTACCGATGACGTACGTGGACAGGTAAATGTAGGTAATTCCATTCACGGGGCAATTTCAACGGGCTATGCCTCGCGTACCTGGTATGCTTGGATAGGTGGTGGCTATCAGTATTATTTTGAAAAGGATAATGAACAGTTGGGAGATTTGCCTTATGCAAGTGCGGTGGTCGGTTATCGTCCCGACATCTTTATGGGGGATTATCCAAAACCGGATTGGAGGATCTTTGTGGAATCATTGGCTGAATTTCCAGGAGACAATAAATATCTGGGACAGCAGGATTTTACCGGTTCACGAAGTAAAAAACTATTGATGGGCCCTTCCTTTTTAGGGTTGTACGGGGCCTGGGGAATTTCATTTGGCGCTTTGTTCCCGGTGGTCCAGGATTTGACCTTGAGTGCGGTAAAAGAAAAATACAGAGTGTCGGTTAATTTAAGTTATTGGTTATAGTAGAAACAAATTTTAAAAAAAGAAAGAAATGAAAAAATTAGCATTATTAGTATTAGTTATGGTCATTGGAACTTTCAGTTCCAATGCTCAGATCCAAAAAGTAGATCAAGAAGTTTTTGGGATGGACTGTGCCCCTTGTGCCTATGGCCTGGAACGTGGACTTAAAAAAATGGACGGGTTGCAAAATGTAAGGGTGAGCTTGAATGACGGGAAAGCGTATCTGGAACTTTCTGAAAACAACGGGTTAAGCTTAAAACAAATTCAAAAGGAAGTAAAGAAAAACGGTTTTTCGGCCAAAAAGGCGGAAGTGGTCATTGAAGGAAAATTGATCAGTAATGATGATAAAATTGAAATTCAGACGAATACAGAAACTTATATTGTTATTAAAGACGCTTCTAACGGTTTAAATTCAAAGTTGAAGCCCGGAACGGTAAAGGTAAAAGGAATTGTTCAGGATGAAGACGATAAGAGTTTATCAGGTAATTGGAAAATCAGACTGACCGAAATTTTTTAAGATTTTCAGAAATAATACAAGAAGGAATTGGGATGTGCCCGGAAATCAAAAGAAACGAAAAAGATGAATAGGTTTATAATATTATTTTTTTCCTTGATGCTTTTCAGTTGTAAGGAAGAGGGTAGGAAATGGAAATTTGTAAAGAAAATAGAACTTCCGCAAAAAGCGCGGCCACTTGCAATGGCCAAAAATGGAAAGAATCTATGGTTTTCAGACCCCGACCATTTTCGGTTGCTTAAAATAGACCTTAGCGGAAAGGTGTTGGATTCGATCGTGGGCATCCAGCGCCCGATGAACATCGATTTCAACAAAGGCAAACTGTATGTCCCCGAATTTTTAACGGATACCATTTGGGTTTTTGAAAACGGGAAGAAATCCCCACTATCCCTTAACGCCAAACCCGAAGCACCAGCTGGGCTCAATGTAAAAGGTGATACCATTGCAGTCGCCGATTTTTACAATCATAGGATCATCCTTCAAATAGGCGGACAGGTCAGTTTTATAGGAAAAGAAGGCCACGATAAAGGGGAACTCTACTATCCCATTGACGTAAAGGTTCAGGATAATAAAATATATATAGCAGATGCCTACAATAACCGTGTACAAGTATTCGATTTTAATGGAAAAATTCTGAATGTTATTGGAGAGCAGGACGGCTTTAACGTGGCTTCGGCAATAGCATTCGACAAAAATGGCTTTGCCGTGACCGACCAGGAAAACAGTAGGGTACTGATTTACGACCTGAACGGGGCGTTACAGCAAACCCTTACCGCCAATATCAATTACCCAACAGATGTATTATTTGATGGGAATATGCTGTACATCACAAATTTTAAGGAGAATACAATAGTTGAGTATCGTAAAAAGTCTTAGGTAAGTATTGTTTCTTAAATTTTGTATATAGAAAATGGGTTCCGGCTCCCTTTGTTATTTTTTTTCGAATATTGACCGCGCCTCCCCATAGACCTGCTCAAAATTAGCCTCTAAATCAGCTTGGGCAAATTGCTTTGATTCCTCGGGAAGCTCCCTCTGGATTTTCTGTAATTTAAACTGTACCTTCTTATCCTTCCCATCAGCATACGTGATAAATTCACCTTGCTTTAACCTGAAAAAAACATCTGCTCGTATTTTCGGGATTTCCTTTTCGCCTGTGGTAATACGTGTATCAAAATCGAGATTATGTCCACGACTTATGCTTTTTGTTGGATCTTTTATAATCTCAAAGAAACGTTCATAATATTTTGCGGTATCGGGATCGTTGACCTTGCCAAAAAATTGATAGGAAAGATTGCTCAATATGGCCTTGCTTGCCTTATCGCCATACATCATATCGTTCTGAATTTTGTCCTGCATCACATAGATGGTTGCGATATCGTAGCTTCTTAAAGTTGCCGGAATACGATGCATATTCAACAGCCGAATGGTCGGGGCTTCTTCCATCAACAAAAACGATGGTTTGGAATTTCGTACGCTCATTTGTTTGGTGATCGTATGGATTATCGTTGCGATGACGGGCGAATAAGACGTTTCAAATTTTGGATTGTTCACAATCGAAATTACTGAGGGGTTATCAGCATTATTGATGTTGAGCGGAACTTCATCCGCGGCCAATGCCATAAAAATCCGTTGGGTACTTATCCGTTTAAGTGCATTGGCCAAGGTACTCTTTACACCGGCGGTCTGCCTTTCGGAATCCTTACCACTGATAAAGGCATCTGCCATTGCCCGTGATGTCGTATTGGTTTCCAAGAACTGGATGAGACTGTCCGTGTCCAGATACTGATAAATGGCAATCAAATGGGGCAGGGTACAGTATTCGGGATAAGATGTTTTAAGCTTCCAGATCAGACCACCGATCAATCCTTCGGCAGCATCGTTGAAAAATTTGGTCGTGCCGCTCGTGCCGGATTCTCGTTGCTCCAACAAGTTCTCGATCAGCACCCGGGAAACCTCGTTTACGCTTTCCTCGTTCTCTAAATATCGCGGGGCAATGGGATTTACCCTGTGGATGATTTTATCAAAGGAAATGACCTTAAAAGGGACCTCGCTATCCCTGAAAAGCGGATAGGCCATTTCTGTCAGCTCAAAATCCTTATAGTCGTGAATAATTCCGCAAAAGCCTTCTTTCTGGAAATGCCTTAGGAAACCGTACACCACGCTTTCGGTCTTTCCACTTCCGGCAGACCCTATGATGGAAGCACCTCGTTTGACATTTTCCAATGTAAAACTTCCCTTGCTCGTTGCAAAGCTTACACGATACTTGCTCTCGGCACTTTTTGGTTCATCGGTTTTGTGCAAGAAAACGTACAGTCCCGTATTGATTAGCATCAGCGGACAGACCAGAACCAATGAAATAATAATCAGTTCGTTGCTGCTCGATAGGTAAAACACCAAAGCCACGAGCAAGACCACGTTTAAAATAAAGGCAAAACGCGTCAACCTGTACAGCATATAAAATATTGTACTTGCTAAGCCAAGAATTAAGAGTACCGTTGTAAGGTTGTCCAGTTGCATAACAAAGATTTAGATTCCGATGGAACTTGATTTGATGGCAACGTCCAAACCTTTGCGCAGCTTATTGAAAACCTTTAGGGCAAGCTGCGCCTGATTGGTCGGGATGCTCGGCATTATCGGGATGCCCGTTTCCCGGATCAGTTTGAAAGCGATTGCCTTTTCGTTGGTGGGCAGTTTCATCAACGAGGCAAAATAGATTTTTGGGTTTTTTACACAATCCTTCCGTGCCTTGTAGGTTTCCGCAAAGTTCCGTTGGTAGCCAAAAGTCCTGTCAAAGGTCTTTTCGGCATTTTCAAAAAATTTATCCCGATCAAACCCCCGTTTGACTTTTTTACCTCTCATCTCGACATCGGAAGCCTTGTATTTACTCCCGGGCGAAAGACTGAACGAATTGGAAGCATCCTTACGGCTTACAATGATATGGATATGGCTTTGATTTCCCGATTTTGGCATTCCCTGGACGATACGTTTCCCGTCCTGCTGGTGTGGGGCTTGTTTTTCCAGTTTGGCGATTTCCCGTTCCCGCTTTCTGATACTTCCTTCCATTGAGCCGCTTTCAATACTTCTGATCTCATTTTTTAGCTGCAATATTTTGGTGGCACAGGGCTGGTTTTCCCTGATCTGTTTGTCAGTTCCCTTGAAGGTGCGTTGGTGCTCTATTTTTGCATAATACTTTACATCATTTATGTTTACAGGTCGGCCGTTGATCTCCCGGTTGAACGATGCCACATAATCCTTCATCAGCTCGCGGGTGTACCTTTTCAGATCTTCGCTGCTGTTCTGTAATCGGTTCAATTCATATTTGGACGGACTGACCGTTATCGAATAGAATTTCGGTTCTTTCTTTTTCAGTTTGGCACCGTTTCCGTCAATATCCTTTACCACTTCCTCGGCCGATATTTCATCCCCATATTGGTTGAAAAAGTGTTCCATATCCTCCTGCTCCAGACCTTGGTTTTCCTTTTCCAGATAGCCCACAAAATCGCCTGAACTTTGGGAATAGTTCCCACCCAGTTTTTGAGGTGTGATCGTGATGTACATAGCTCAAAAATTTAGAGTTCGTTTTTTTGATTTTTCTTTTCTCTGAAACGTACTTCCTTCTTTTCTTCCACAAATTTCTTTTCTAAAATCAGGGATTTCTTTTTGGGTTCTTCGGTCTGAAAAAGGGATTCGATCATCGCCACGGTGGGTTTGGTCTGGGTCTTTTCCATATCCCGCATTATGGCGATCACCGCATTGATCCGTTTTTTTAAATTGGCCTCGATGGTCCTGCCGGTCGGGCCCAATTTTTCCCGTGGCGAGATTTCGTTGTAGAAGAAAAAATCGAGCATCACCGCCATTGCCTCGGTGTGCGATTTGAAGTGTGCTCTTGAAAATTGCTGGAAACGTTTCGCCGTTTCCTTTTTGAACCTAATGCCGATAAATGAGTCCATAATTCGCCGATTTGTCGCAAATTCCTCCCTAAAAATGGGCGCTTGCAGGGCATTTGTCGCAAATTGTAGAAATTTAAATAATCGACTTATTTTTAAGTGTTTAAAAATCAGGTGATTAACAAGTAAAAGGAGTGCTTAACATCGCATCGCGTGTTACCCTCTTGCTACTCCTTTTCGTCCCGCCCGGCGGGACAAAAATTTCGTACAATTCGGCTAAAAAGCCAATTGCCAATTTCAGGGAAAAGATTTCCCGTTATGTAATTTTTCGATGGGCAGGGTTATCGGCGAAAGTCAAAAATTGGATGACCCTGCGTAAAATTGAATGCTGTATTTCAGCGAAATAAAGATAAGGCTTTTTATTGAATTGATGTCAACAGAATGAAAAAAGACCCTTGAAATTTCAAAGGCCTTTCTGTTCCTATTTGGACAATTTCAGATATTAAACACATAGGTATAACTGTATAGATTCCGAAGTGCTTCCTCTTCGATCATCACCTCAAAATTGGTGCAATGTTCCTTTGCGTAATTTCGGATATCATCGCCGAATTTTTGCTCAACGTCCTTTTTGGAACTTTCCAAAAGGCGTTCTTGGGCTTCCCCGTTCAGGTCTGAAAAATTTAAGTAGATCATAATTTTTAGGTTTTTGAACGGGTTAATATTCGCTTGGTAACATCAGCGTATTATCCACAAAAAATAACCGCAGTTCATCAAGTGGAAAATCCGTTATCCGATAACCGTGTTTTCCAAAAATGTTCCCGTTTCCATCGCCGTACGTTATCTCGGCTTCGTACCCAGAATAATCCTGTTTTTCCTTAGGCAACCTTTTAAAGTCGATGGTTACAAAATAGCTTTTGTCCATCAAGGTTTTGGCAAATGCGGAGGTATCGGTTATCAGCCAAAAACATTCCGCAGCTTCCGCCAAATATTTCAGTCCGTTGGTGTATCGGGTTTTTAATAATGGGATTTGAAATATGGTTTCCGAACCGTGAAAATGTTGTAAACCCCCTTGAATTTCGTTAACTTGTGCTTTCATTTTGATTTCTATTTATGGAGTTAATAATGAAAAAGAGGGCGCATCTTTAGACGGTTACGCCCTCTTTAATTTTAAATTCTACTTGTCTTTACTTCCAAGTAAAAGGATTTCGTTGGCTTCCACTTCGGTAACATATCTTTTGATACGGTCCTTATCCTCGTAGCTTCGGGATTTCAATTTTCCCGTTACCCCGATTTCCTTACCCTTTCCGGCATATTTCTCGATAATTTCGGCAGTTTTGCCCCAGGCTACAATCGTGTGCCATTCGGTGTTTTGAACTTTTTCGCCATTGGTATCTTTGTAATACTCATTGGTGGCGAGTGAAAAACGGGCTACCTTTTTGCCGCTTTCAAGGTTCGTGAT
>CAYNMH010000063.1:0-11234 GCA_964398145.1 uncultured Flavimarina sp.
AAAAGGTTATTATTCCCAGTCTGGCATGGATGCGTTAGTGAATAATAAGTCGTCATTTGCAAAGTTTGTAAGTGGTGATATAAAAACGCGCGGCTCTGAATTTAGATTACTAGGTTTACGAGTAAATAGTATTTCTCCTTCTGAAGGGGACCAGGCAGGTTGTATATCGTTCGACCCGTTCACTGCTCCGTTATTAAGAATAGTTTCAACATTTGAATTCAGATTGTATATATATATCCTACTTGTAAATTGTCTGTATTGCCCATTTTCCGAACCTGAAATGTCTTTAGAATAAACCAGCCGAGTCCCATTGGCATTCAAATCGATGCCTGTAACAGCTCCCGGATTGTTTTCATAAACTACATCTTCTTCGGAACCTGATGAGAGGCGTACCGTATACACACGTACATTATAGCCTGAACTGTTATTGGTTTTTAGAGCTATTAAATTATCATCCAATGATGCCGCACTTACTTCAGAAATGAAACTACCATCAGGAGTCTGGTAAATCATGCTTAGACCACCGCCATCAGGGTTTATGCTATATAGCTTATCAAAATTGGGATAATACAGCTTCCCTCCGTTTTGAGCCCAGGTATAATTCAATTCGGAAATTCGGAATCCATTGAGTGGAACAGCATTTGTAACCTGTTTTACATCTGTGCCATCGAGATTCATTGTATGAAGCTGTGTTGAACCATTTACTGTTCTTAGAAAAGCAATCTTTGAGGTCTCCACATTGCGATGTGGCCTAAAACTATTAAACGATTCCGAGGTTAGTTGAAACTCATTAAAATTGACCTCATCCTCCTCTGAACTGTTATCATTATCAGACCCAGAAAAAATAACACTGTTACCATTTAAGGGCCGCACATATAGAAATTCATTTTGAGGTGTATTATTTGTACTGAACTGGCTTATACTGCTCTTGACGGAACTATTTTCCCCGTCTGAAGCGGTCACCTGCCAGAAGTAATTGGTTCCTAACCTTAAATTACTAACGGTAGTAGTCGTATCACCAAGTATTTCTACATTTTGAATAGCTCCCGTAGCTCCGTTTCTTAATTCAAGTGTGTACGTTATTTGATCTGAATCATTTTCTGAGGAAGTCCAACTAAACTCAACCTCCGGGTCAAGATCGGTTGCTCCATCCTGGGGAGACAATAATTCAGGAACTAAAGGGGCTCTGTTTGCTGTGGCCCCTTTGTTCAATTCAAAAACTACAGAGCTTGTTTGGGAATTTAAAATAGTTACAGCTTCAAAGGCATCTACATATCCATCTAATTCGGCCTGAACAGAATACTCCCCCGTCTGTATAGTTTCGATTCTGAACTTACCTTCAGAATCTGTAAAAACTGTACTTGAGGCCGGGTTAGTCACAATCTTCACATTACTCAAAGGATTATTGGTGTCTCTTTCGACAACGGTTCCAGTCAAAGAGCCGATCCCATTTTCCTCAATAGTATCTTCACTGCATCCTGCCATTAGGAGCAAAAAGCCAATAAAAAAATAGATCAAATTTGTTTTCATAATTTTATTGTTTTGGGGTATTCAATGCACTATTATTCGCACCTTCAGCGACCTTGTTAGACGAAAAACTGAAATAATATTTTAAACCGACACCAAAATTGAAATAATAATCATCCCGTTTTCCATTAATTAAATTATCCAGTTTGTCGGTAAATGTGATATTATGTTCTGCCCAGAGCCGGACGCCAATTCGCGGGGAAAGGGCATATTCCAGTCCGCCTCCATATTGAATTTTGGCATCTGTTTGATCGGCATTTAAACCTATAGTATCTTCATAGTCTTTAAACCCCATTACAATACCACCACCCGCAAATACATAAGGAGAAAGCTTGTCATTAGGCAACAATCTAAATTCTGCATTGACATCTGCACTGGCAAAGGACTCGTCAAAACTATTTCCGGTTTTCATATTCATATAAGCACCATTAAGATTGAGGCTCACAACCTGACCGAGAGACAGGCTATAACCCAACCGGGCCATTCCTCCTACGCGCTTGGCAGTATAGTCTGCATCGAGCATACTTACACCCGTATCGAAGCTGAATGCATTTTTAAATTTCTGCTGAAAGAAAATACGGTTGTATATACCGGTTGATTCTGCAACAGCTTTTTCTTCTTTATAAGCTGCTACGACTTCCTGATTTACCAAATTTCCACCTTGCGCAGACCAAAAGCCATCTTCAATGCCCTCAATGATTAAATCATGTACGGCTTTTTCTACCGCATCTTTAACAGCTAATTGAACCGGCTCATTACGCGTGACACCCATTTCGGTCTCCAGTAATCGCTGGAATTTTACAAATCGAAACAAACTACCGTCCAACGCCTGAGACAAAATGGTTTTTGAAACATAAACCGTTTTTAAAATTTCCCCATTGCTTGTTGAAACCATGCGCAAATAGACTGTGATACGATCCTGACGGTATTTTGCCGAGCCTCCAAGTCCAAAATAGCGGGCTCCGATACCACCAGTCAATATATTCGTATCATAAGAAACGATTCCCCCTTCCAGGATTATTCCTGCATATTTGAGAGGTGGTAAAGGTGGTTCATTCGGGTTGAGGTTTTTAATATATTCCTGTTTGGTATTCCGTATGATATTACGCTCAGTAGAAAGGTTACTCAGGTTTTCCCGTTCAATGGGGATAAACCAACCGCTATCTTCCAGAGCTTTTAAAAGAATGGCTGTAGAACCCTGTGTAACCGCAGTACTAAACGTACTTCCATTTTCCACTGCTTTATATTGTCCCGTTTGATCAGAAAAATTATAGACGGCTACCTCAACCGGATCTTGAGCCGGCGGAAGATTTAATAAATTTTGGGTAGATCGGGACTGTTCCCCCAGGCGTGCCGGGGTTTGATCAAAAGGCTGGTTCAAATAAGCCCCACACGAATGCATAAGTATGGCTAGCAGCGCTGTTGCAAGAACTTTGTAAAATTTCATAAACTAATTATTGATTGGGGACAATTACCTGGGTTTGTTCTCCCGTAGAAGTATCTAAAATATTTATAACTAAGCCTTCTTCACTTTCAAAAACTTCCACAGCAAGGGTACCGTAGGTGAATGTTCCCTCCTGATCAAAATTTCCTATCCCCTCAATTTGTTGCTGCAACAAACGCCGGGATATTTGGCTCAAAACTTGACGATTCAAATTATCACCGAATTGTTCCAATTCAGAACGCTGCTCTGCGGCATTACGCGGAGCGGTCAACTTATTCTGCGCGGTAGCAGAACTTAATAACCAGTTGTAATTAAAAGTATCTCCACCAAAAGCAGGATTAAGCGGGGTATAAGTAAATTGCTGGGCATAAGCCCCACAAGTTAACATCAAACCCAAAAGAAGTATAATTTTCTTCATATTAGTAATGTATAAATTCAGTTTTACGCTGTTCTAATTGTTGTAAATAGGCGATAGATCTGCTCAGTGCGATAGATGCATTTTTTTTTAGAATTTCTTTACGGGGTTGGGCAAAGAATTGCCAGACTAACTGATCGGCCACTTTCACCGAAACCCGAGTAAATCGTCCTCTTCCGGGTACTTCCTCTATAAGAATATTGTGAGGCGTTTTTATTTGTTTATTGAAGTATTCATTATAGTAAAAGCGGTAAAAGTCTTTCCCTGCTTTTGTAATCGTATTTTCGATCACCAGACCATCAAGAATAAAGCCATCTTGTGGCTTAGCCTGATCCTGAGAAGCCTGCAGATTTTCAACAGTGTTTTGAAATTCAGATAAATCAGTCTGTCCACCCTGCAACAATTCAATACGATCCTGTCCTATGGGTTTATCATCTAAATCATAGATGAGTAAAACAATAACAATTTTTTGTGTGACGTTATAATTTATGGTAACAGAAGGTAGTAAGATTTTTTGTCGTGCTTCTAAGAAGACACGGTCGGTTTTATTACCCTTAATGATTTCTCCATCAGGCTCGGTCTGAAATACCATTAAATCATACCGAATATTAAAATCTGCATTGGTTAAATTTTCAGCTGTGCCTATAAAATTGTAAAATTCGCTATTGCGTTCCAACAGGATTTCAGCTTTAATTTCCTTGTTCATAAATTGACTAAAGCAAGGATTCGCAAAAAAAATTGCGATGAGAATAATGTTGTATTTGGGGTTCTTAAAAAACATCTAAAGATGATATCCAAGCTTAGTTAAAACTCCTAATAATTAAGGATGGAGAGGCATTAGTCTGGGTAAATTTCATTGATTTAGTAAGCTGGTTTACATTTTCACGTTTAAAGTTCAAATAATCCCCATTCTGGGTCAGTTCTAATGATATATTTTCACCCGGTTGATAAACCCGGTCTTCAATTGCATTATAATCTCCATTTTGGATTAACTCTGCGAAAGCGGTTCTTGCGGTATAATTGAGAGAGGTATTATTAAAGTTACCTTCCTGAGTCAGGGAGATATCGCTATTCTCTGTGCGTGTCACAATCTGTGCCTGGTTGAACTCACCTATTTGGGTTAAAAAAACACGATTACCCTGGATATTCTCAAAAGCAACGTTTGGATTAAAATCAATACCTAACGCCATTAACATAGCGGGACTAGACACTTCTTTGCTTTTAACTTTATCAATATCTGAATCCTTATCTTTATAAGTCTGTGCTAAAGCCTTATTATATAACGAAAGACTTATAGTCAAAAATAAGACTGTTTTGAATAGGTTCATAATACTCCGATTTTTTTTCATTGTATTTATCATGTTAAAAAATGGAGGGAGACCCTTGAGTATCCCTCCACTATTTTAAACTAATTGAATTGTATTAATTACAATTAGATTATTAACTAACCTTAGTCACAATCTGTGCAGATTGGAGCAAGCTCAATGGCATTTGAAAGAGTTAAATTACCCATTGTTAAAGAATCTGGGAATTCGCAATTTAAACCTGAAGGCTCAGTAAAGCTATCAACTCCAGGACCAACTTGTACTACATCAATTTGGTTTGAGCCAAACATAAATCCATCTGTAACATTTTGACTGGCAATATAACTAGCACCATCCGTTGTTTGGGATACTAAAGCAACATTCATCTGACCTCTCTGAGCCGTAGTAACATCATTATTGCTACCCATTTGATATGTTTTAGCTTTGTTTCCTTCTCCTCTTTGAGTAGATAATGCAGAGTTCATATCTCCTTCTTGATATTGCCAAGCTTTATGACCTTCACCATTTTGAGCGATACCGGCAACATTTCCGTTACCAGATTCCTGGATTTGAAACGCATAATTTCTACCTCCGTCAGTATTTCCGTAAGCATTCTGAACAATAAAAGCAGCACCATTATCACCCTTTTGTTGTTGACTAGCACTATTACCACTAGCATCCCCATCTGCTTCACCATACTGTGCTATTTCTCCTGCATTGTTAGAACCTGTTTGCTCCTGTACTGCAGTTGCTCCATACGAGTTGTCACCAGTAGGGCCGCCACCGGTCCAGTCATCTACAGCTAAAAGATCTTGACCAATAGTCCCTCGAGTAGGACCATCATACTTAGTTTGGTACCCTTGATTGATTAAAGCAGTATTGCCTGGAGCACTACCATTTTGAGTCTGCCGTGCATCGTTATCATTACCTAACTGAAGGGTCTCAGCTGATTGCCTTGCAGCACCATCCTGATCAACTTTAGATTGGTTATCCATACCATCCTGATCTACATAAGCATAGTGACCTGCTGATTGGTTAGGATTGGCTCTCTGATTGATATCTGACTCATTACCCTCTCCATTTTGAACTGTGAAAGCGTCATTATTATCAAATGTTTGAACGGTATGGGCCTTGTTATCATTCCCATCCTGGATGATACTTGCCTCATTGCTTTGTGCTTGCTGACCATTACCCTGACGGATATACGCAACGTTATTTGCACTGGCGTCATCATTAGTACCTTGTAAGGTTTCTGCCATATTCTCATCTCCCTCTTGTTTGGTATAAGAAGAGTTTTCAGTACCTTTTTGCACTACCTCAATGGCATTCTCCATACCACTGGTACCTGGCGCATTCATAGGCGTATCACCAACCTGCCCGGTTTGGATGGTCCAGGCAAGGTTACCTCCGGTTCCAGAACCGTTAGCCTGATTGGTGTAAACAGACTGGTTAACTCCGGCCTGACGCACACGCACCCGGTTTGCATCTCCAGTTTGAATAGACTCACCGTAATCCCCATTGTCACCATTTAAATCTGTTGCCAGTTGAACATCAACGGTTGTTGGTGCAGTTGGTGGTGTTGCGGGTGTTGTCTGCGCAAACGCTACCGCCCCAAAAGCTAGTGCAGCAGCACTTAAAATAACTTTTTTCATAATAGAAAAGTTTTAAATTAATAATATATAGAATGGTTAATAAATACAATTTAAAGACCTCGTAAATAAACAAAGTTGGAGAACGTCTATTATCAAAGTCAACTAGGGGAAGTTGGGCTGCGTTAAAGTTTCCACATCATACCGTCTCTCTTTCAACGCACAGCTAAAGTATAAAAAACTAATTCACACTTGTTAGCATAAAAACAACTTTTCGATGAAACCCATTGGCAACGAAAACGTTATAATTGTGAAAGCCCCATTTTTGTTGGGCTTACAAGACAAAAGGGAAAAACACCCTTTCTCAAACCCCAAATAGGACTGTAAGAATTATATTACTCGTCTTGTAAGTGTTAAATTAAAAGAATGATAATTCTTTAACTATTACGTAATACGAATAAGATATTTTAAGCTAAATTTAAGAGCTCCCGGTTTTTGGTAAGTGGCCATAATTTATCCTCTACCAGCAACTCCAGCTTATCTGAAGCATACCTAATCTTATCAAAAAATGGCAGCACACGCACTGTATAAGACACGGCTCGTTTACTCATTTCTTCCTGATTGGCAACCTTACGCGCTTCAATCATTTCAAAAGTTAAGGAGTTAATAGTCTTAATATATTCTGATATTTTTTCGATAAGCGCAATTTGTTCCTGACCTAATGTAGTGTACTCGGAACCAAAAATTTCCTTAAGTCCTTTAACATTTTTGATAAGCAGGTTTTGATATCTAATGGCTGTAGGAATAATGTGATTTTGAGCAATATTTCCTAAAACTCGGCTTTCGATTTGAATACGCTTAATATATTCTTCCAGTTCCACTTCATACCGGGCTTTTAATTCGATCGCATTCATAACTCCTGTTTCCTCAAAAAGAGATATTACCGGTTTGCTAATCTGAATGTTTAAAGCTTCTGGCGTAGTTTTATTATTACTAAGTTTTCGCTTTTTTGCTTCGGTCTGCCAACTTTCGCTGTACCCATCGCCTTCGAAACGAATTCTCTTGGAAGCCTTTATGTATTCCCGTAACACATTAAAGATGGCATCATCCTTTTTCATGTTTTTGGTATCGATAAGCGTATCGACTTCGTTTTTAAATTCCGATAGTTGCCGCGCTACAATCGTATTTAAAACAACCATTGGTCGTGAACAGTTGGTTGTGGAACCTACTGCCCTAAATTCAAATTTGTTTCCCGTAAATGCGAAGGGCGACGTACGGTTACGGTCTGTATTATCTAAAAGGATTTCAGGGATTTTACCTACCACATTCAGCTTTAGATCGGTTTTTTCCTGAGGAGAAAGTTTTCCGTCAGTTACTTTTTCCAGTTCATCAAGAACTTTGGTAAGCTGCTTTCCTATAAAGACAGACATAATTGCGGGCGGAGCCTCGCTTGATCCCAGACGATGATCATTAGACGCAGAGGCCACAGAAGCCCGTAACAACTCCTCATTATCCTGAACCGCTTTTATGGTGTTTATAAAGAAAGTAAGGAACTGCAAATTTTTAGTTGGCGTAGTCCCGGGACTCAGTAAATTAATGCCATTATCGGTCATTAAAGACCAGTTATTATGCTTACCGCTGCCATTAACACCGGCAAATGGTTTTTCGTGAAATAACACCTTAAGCTGATGCCGTTCTGCAATACGATCCATCAGGTCCATAATCAGCGAATTGTGATCTACAGCCAGATTGGCTTCTTCAAAAACTGGTGCGAGTTCAAACTGATTGGGAGCCACTTCATTGTGTCTGGTTTTTACCGGAATCCCAAGTAACATACACTGCTGCTCCAGGTCTTTCATAAAATTAAGTGCCCGGGTGGGTATAGAGCCAAAGTAATGATCATCCAGCTGTTGACCTTTTGCCGGCGCGTGACCCAGCATTGCCCTGCCGGTCTGCATAATGTCTGGTCTTGACGCTGCTAAAGCTGCATCAATTAAAAAATATTCCTGTTCCCACCCCAGGGTCGCCGTCACCTTGTTGACACTTTTATTAAAATATTGAGCCACAGCGGTCGCTGACGAATCTATCGCGCCCAATGCTCGCAGCAGCGGAGTCTTATTATCTAATGCTTCACCAGTATAGGAAACAAATACCGTGGGAATACACAGGGTTGTGTCTAATATAAATGCAGGGGATGATGGATCCCAGGCCGTGTAGCCGCGTGCTTCAAACGTATTGCGTATACCTCCGTGCGGAAATGATGAAGCATCGGGCTCTTGCTGTACAAGCTGTGCTCCGTCAAATTTTTCCATCGCATTCCCGTCAAGATCGGTCTCAAAAAAGGCATCATGCTTTTCCGCTGTAGCACCCGTAAGAGGCTGAAACCAGTGTGTATAATGTGTTGCTCCAAGTTCTAAAGCCCATTGCTTCATCCCTGCCGCAATACTATCGGCCATCCCACGCTCGACTTTTGAACCCGTGTTAATAGCATCTTCCACAGCCCGGTATGCTTCTGCGGAAAGCGCCTGCCGCATCGCTTTTTTACCAAACACGTGATTGCCAAACTGAGCAGATCTACGCTGATTTTCAGTTATTTGTATAGGTTTTCGCTTATAATTTTCCTTTAGAGCAAAAAATCGCAACGTGTTCATAACAGGCTTATTTTTATGAAATACTAAATTCAACCCTGCAAAAATATATGATTTCGCAATATACCCCCAAATTTAAAGGGGGTTATTAAACTTTTTCCGTTAATACAGGTGACACACCCCCTCTTTTAAAAATACTGAGTATTAAAGAAATGTTATATTTGCATTCGTTTAATTCAAAAATATTTTAAAAACCAATTTATTATGGGCAAATCAAAATTAGAGTATATCTGGCTTGACGGCTATACGCCAACAGCCAACTTAAGAAGTAAAACCAAGATCGAGGAAGACTTCAGCGGGAAGCTGGAAGACTGCCCAACCTGGTCATTTGACGGTTCTTCTACCAAACAAGCTGAAGGTGGTTCTTCAGATTGCTTATTAAAGCCCGTTGCTATTTATCCTGATCCTGCTCGTAGAGATGGGTATTTAGTTATGACTGAAGTTTTAAATGCCGACGGTACCCCGCACGAATCCAATGCACGTGCTACTATTGATGATGAAGATGATGATTTTTGGTTCGGTTTTGAACAGGAGTACTTTATTATGGACAAAGCTACCCAATTACCACTTGGTTTCCCGGTAGGCGGTTATCCTGGTCCTCAAGGTATGTATTACTGCTCGGTAGGTGGTAAAAACACCCACGGAAGACAATTTGTAGAAGAACATGCAGACCTTTGTATTGATGCCGGTCTTAACTTTGAAGGGATCAATCAGGAAGTGGCGAGCGGCCAGTGGGAATTTCAATTGTTTGCCAAAGGAGCCAAAAAAGCCGGAGATGAGATTTGGGTTGCACGATATTTACTACAAAGACTTACTGAAGATTATGGATGGTATATTGAGTATCACCCTAAACCAATCAAAGGAGACTGGAACGGTAGTGGAATGCACGCAAACTTCTCAAATTCTACATTGAGAACTGCAGGTTCAAAAGATGTGTACGAGACCATCTGCGAAGCTTTCCGTCCGGTAACTAAAGAGCACATTGCAGTTTACGGTGAGTTTAACGACGAGCGTCTTACCGGTAAACACGAGACCGCTTCTATTCACGATTTCTCTTATGGAGTTTCAGACCGTGGAGCTTCTATCCGTATCCCGATTATTACTGTCGAGAAAGGTTGGAAAGGATGGTTAGAAGACCGTCGTCCTGCTTCTAACGCAGATCCATACAAAGTAGCGGGTCGTATCGTTAGGACCGTTAAAAACGCAGAGAAAAAAATCTAAGCATTTTTTAGACTGATACAATTAAAGCCCGCAAATAGCGGGCTTTTTTAGTTTTGGTACTGTCTCAAAAGAAAATTCAGTTTTTATCTAAGCTCATGGACCTCTCCTAAAAGTATAGCTCTTCTATTAGCTAAACGCCAAACCTATAAAGACACAATAGGCTGCAAAAAGCACAAGACCCTTCCAACGGTTGAGCTCCATTTTTAAAGGTAAATAGCCTAACGGAAGTAAAACGAGCGCAAAGCCCAGCAGCCAAAACATATTGGTATCCAGTATGCGATTATCCACAACAGGTATAGGGGTTATCAATGCAGTAAGACCTAAAACGGAAGCGATATTGAAAATATTGGAACCTATAAGATTACCAAGCGAAATTGCTTTTTCTTTTTTCAGGGCAGCAATTAAGGAAGCCGCCAGCTCCGGCACACTAGTTCCTATAGCGATTACGGTTACAGAAATCGCATAATCACTCACTCCCACAGAACGGGCAAGCTCGGTAGCACCCAGTACCAACCATTCTGAACCAAAATATAAAGCAGTTGCACCTATAAGTAACCAGACTACAATTTTGAAATAGGAAGTTTTAGACAAACCGGCATCAACGGCATCATTCTGACCTTCCTCAGTAGGCCGGGCAAGCCTGGCACGGCGAATTAGCACGAAAAGGTAAATAGCCAGCGAAACAATCAAAATAAAACCTTCCAATTTCGATAAAACACCATCGTTAACCAGAGCCAGGTAAAGCCCCATTGAAAATAACACCATCACCGGCCAGTTAAACTTAAAAAAATCGGAATCTATGCCAAGCGTTGAAATTACTGCCGTCAAACCCAGCACCAGCGCAATATTGGCAATATTACTCCCTATTACATTACCCAGAGCAATGTCGGGCAAACCTTCTAAAGCAGCCTGAAGACTTACCAGCAGTTCAGGTGCCGAAGTCGCAAAGGAAACCACAGTAAGACCAATTACCATTTTTGAAAGATTCAGTTTAAATGACAAGCCCACAGACGATCTTACCAAAAACTCCCCTCCCACAACTAACAGGGTCAAACCAATAATTATATAAAAAATACTCATCTATTC
>CAYNMH010000063.1:11334-21323 GCA_964398145.1 uncultured Flavimarina sp.
CCTATTAAAACCGGAACGTCAAGCATCTGTAAGCGTTCCGTTTTACTTAAGAGCTCAAAGTTTTGCGCTATGCTTTTTGCAAAACCAAAACCGGGATCAACAATCAGGTCATTGATTCCCAACGCACGGGCAGAAGCGATGCGTTCGCTCAAGTAATACATCACTTCTTTTACCAGATCCTCATACTGCGCCAGATTTTTCATCGTCTGCGGGGTTCCCTTCATATGCATCATAATATAAGGAACCTGAAGTGCTGCAATGGTGGTAAGCATATGTTTATCAAGATGTCCTGCCGAAATATCGTTTATCAGTGCCGCCCCGGCCTGCACCGCCTGTTTTGCCACTTCACTGCGAAAGGTATCTACAGAAATCAGGATATCCGGAAAGTTTTTAATCAAAACCTCAACCACCGAAAGCAACCGTGAAAGCTCTTCATCTACTGAAATATCAGTAGCACCGGGACGCGAACTATAGGCTCCCAGATCAATAAAATCAGCACCTTCAGCCAGCATTTTTTCCGCCTGAGCTAAAACTGCATCCGCATGTGTAAACCGGCTGCCTTCATAAAAGGAGTCGGGCGTCAGATTTAGAATTCCCATAACCCGGGGCGTAGTCAAATCAACTAAATTCCCTTTGCAGTTAATGCTTGCCATATAATGCCTTTCGGTTTTTACAGATTGCGTATTTTTAGGCGAAATTTACAGAAATTCGCCCAGCCTGACCTTAAAATGAGGCTTTAAGAGCGAAAAGAGCAGCAACAACCTATACATGAAGCAAACTTCAGCACAATACGACGCAATGATTACTACCTGCCGCGATTTGTTTTCCAAAAAAATGAGCGACTACGGCAGTGCCTGGCGTATTTTGAGATTACCCTCATTAACCGATCAGATTTTCATTAAAGCCCAGAGAATACGAGGCCTACAGGAAAATACGGAACATAAAATTGATGAAGATGAAAGCGCTGAGTTTATAGGTATCATCAATTACTCGGTGATGGCACTTATTCAGCTGGAAAAAGGCGTGGTAGAACAACCCGACCTCAATCTGGATGAAGCTCTCGAAGCCTATGACAGGCACGTAAAGATCACTAAAGAACTGATGCTGAACAAAAATCACGATTATGGCGAAGCCTGGCGCGATATGCGCATCAGTTCGCTTACTGATTTAATTTTGCAAAAACTGCTTCGGGTTAAGCAAATCGAAAATAATAAAGGTAAAACCCTGGTTTCTGAAGGCATTGACGCCAACTATCAGGATATGATTAATTATGCGGTATTTGCCTTAATACATATTGAAGAATCTAAAACTGAATAATTTGAAAGCACTTCTGGGTTTTATTCGCGTATTTGTAGGTATCCTGTTTATCATTTCAGGCTTTGTTAAATTAAACGATCCCGTAGGTTTCAGTTTTAAACTTCAGGAATATTTTGGCCCAGATGTGCTCAACCTTGAGTTTCTGAGTCCGTTTGCCTTAGGTCTTGCAGTAATTTTGGTCATATTAGAACTCGTCTTAGGAGTAGCACTCATCATTGGGTATTACAGGCGACTCACCATGTGGCTGCTGCTGCTGCTGATCGTCTTTTTTACTTTTCTCACGTTTTATTCGGCCTATTTCAATAAGGTGACCGATTGTGGATGCTTTGGTGATGCCCTGCCGCTCACTCCCTGGCAATCCTTCACAAAAGACGTCATTTTACTAATTCTGATTGTCTTCCTGTTCATTAATATCAAATACATTCAGCCATTCTTCACCAACTTTGCCCGTTCTCTCATCATCTTTGCAACATTCATTGCTTGCCTGAGTTTTGGGTATTATGTTTTGATGCACCTTCCGGTTATTGACTTCAGGGCTTACAAAGTAGGAAGCAATATCGCAGACGGAATGAAAATTCCAGATGGTGCGCCGGTAGATGTTTTTGATTACCATTGGAAATTCAACGTAAACGGTGAAGAAAAAATCGTGACTACGCAAGGGGATTACCCCAGTGTAGCGGGCGAATTTGTAGGAGTGGACACCGAATTGATTTCCAAAGGTTATGTACCGCCGGTTCACGATTTCACCATTGAAAAAGAAGGTGAAGATTATGCGGAAGAGTTTTTAAACACACCTAACCTCCTTGTTATTGTTGCATATGATTTAAGCAAAACCGAGCAGACTGGCTGGCCGGCAGTAAAATCCCTAACTAACGATGCGATTCGCAAGGGGTATCAGGTAATAGGTCTTACCGCTTCGGGGAATGATAAGGTGAACACTTTAAAAAATAGTCAGGATCTCAATTTTGACTTCTACTTTACCGATGCCACGACTCTTAAAACCATCGTACGCAGCAATCCGGGAATTCTAAAGTTAAAAAGCGGTACCATTCTTCAGAAAAAGCACTGGAATGATGCAGATGAAATTGAACTTGACAAATTACCCACTGCACAACTCGAACTTGATTTTAACCTCAAATTTCAGCTGGATAGCATCACAAGACTTGATAATCTGTACAGGCCACTTATTAAGGAAAGCGATCCCGCAAAGCGGAAAGCACTCGCACAGGAACTGGGAATACCCGAAGAAGATTATACCGGCAACCTTTGGAAAAAACAGCGGATGCTGGATACGATTAATCTAAAACGGGTAAAACGACTTATTGAAAGATATGGTTACCCGGGTAAATCGCTGGTGGGTGAACCCACTAATCTCGTAGCACTTGAGGTTATTGCTCATAATCCGGGCGAGATTGAAGCGTATCTGGACATTTTTAAAAAAGCTGCAGCAAAAGGCGAAATCCCAATGACCCAGGTTGCAATTCTTGAGGACAAACATCTTATGATGGAGGATAAAGAGCAGATATACGGCACTCAGGCTCAAATCACTGCCGCCAATGGCTTTTTCATCTGGCCTGTTACAGATCCCGGGGCCTTAAACGATCGGCGTAAAGCGGCCGGCTTTAAGCGCAGCATCGAAGAATATGTTGCCGATCTAATGGGTAAAGATGCACAATTTAAAGCCCTAAAACTCTCTGAAATTAAACGACTCTGATTTCTTATATCTTATATAAACTCTTTTATGCGCTACTCACTCTTTTTGGAGTGATAACAGTCGTTTTTCTGTTATTTACGGTTTTACCGGGTGATCCTGCCCGTATGATGCACGATCAAAAATAAAATTCAGAGCAACTTGCGATAATAAAACACAAAAAATGCTTTGACAAACCTGTTTTTACACAAAACGCCTATTATTTAAATGATCTTTCACCGGTGTCCCTGCACAAAACCAAAGGAGAAAATTATACCAGTTTATATTCCGGTAAGTACCGCTATGCAGAACTTTTTGAAATAGGAAGCTACAGCCTGGTTTTGAAAAAACCGTATCTCCGGGAATCCTTTCAAAAGACCGGTAAAACCGTTGCTGAAGTTATAGAAGAAACCCTTCCCAACACCATCGTTCTGGCGGTGAGTGCCATTAGCCTGGCGATGTTACTGGGAATTTTTTTAGGAGTAGTTTCAGCCAATGCGCGCGATACCTGGCTTGATAAATTGATACAGGTAGTGAGCACTTTAGGAATGAGTGTTCCCAGCTTTTTTAGCGCCATACTCTTTGCCTGGCTTTTTGGATATGTACTGCACCGCTACACCAACCTCAACATGACCGGCAGTCTTTATGCCATGGATGATTTTGGCGAAGCCATCACCATTCAATGGAAAAATATAATCCTGCCTGCAATCGTATTGGGAATACGGCCGCTGGCAGTCGTAATTCAGCTGATGCGCAATTCCATTCTGGAAGTTTACAATCAGGAATACATACGCACCGCTCAGGCCAAAGGGCTAAACAAAAGCCAAATCGTCTGGAGACACGCGCTTAAAAACGCGCTGAATCCGGTAATCACAGCGGTTTCCGGCTGGTTTGCTTCCATGCTTGCAGGAGCCGTTTTTGTAGAATATATTTTTGGGTGGAATGGACTAGGAAAAGAAATCGTGGATGCGCTGAATACACTAGACTTACCCATAATTATGGGCTCAGTACTTATCATTGCCACTATGTTTATTTTGACAAATATACTGGTCGATATTATTTATGGGGTTTTGGACCCGAAAGTGCGCATTAGATAAGCAGATAGTTGTAAAATCAATTTGATGTAGCTATTTTTAAAAATTATCAACTTTATGAAAAATAGAATCCTGTCGTTTTGCCGATTTTGCGTTTCGGCATTTTTTCACATTAAATCCATTTCACTTAGAAAGCGCTTATAGCGAACAGCGCAAAAGATAATCAACTAAATAACCAATTAAAATGAGAAAACATATCGTAGCCGGAAACTGGAAAATGAATACCGATCTTGCTGAAACGCAGGAATTGATCGCCGGTCTTAAAAAAATTGCTAAAACCTCTGATGCCGATGTAATCATCGCACCACCTTTCACAAACCTATATAGCGCTTTTGAAAGTCTCAAAGACACAGATATTGAAGTAGCCGCTCAGAATATGCACCAGTCTTCATCTGGCGCTTTCACCGGGGAAATAAGCGCATCTATGCTCAAAGGAGTAGGTATTAAAACCGTTATTTTGGGTCATAGCGAACGTCGTGCGTATTGCGGAGAAAAAGAAGATTTACTGGCCGAAAAAGTAAATGCAGCTCTCGAAAATTCCATGAAAGTGATCTATTGCTTTGGTGAAGAGCTCAAAGACCGAAATTTTGGGGAGCATTTTGAAGTGGTGAATAAACAAATCAGCCAGGCATTATTTCATCTCGACTCCGATGCGTGGAAGCATATCGTATTGGCTTATGAGCCGGTTTGGGCAATTGGCACCGGAGAAACTGCAACCCCTGAACAAGCTCAGGAAATGCACGCCTTCATTAGAAAAACAATCGCCGAGGAGTATTCGAAAGAGCTAGCAGACAGCGTAACCATTCTTTACGGAGGAAGTGTAAAGCCGAATAATGCCGAAGAAATATTTTCTAAGCCTGATGTGGACGGCGGCCTCATTGGAGGAGCCTCACTAAAGGCCGAAGATTTTATGGCTATTGTAAATGCCTTTTAAGGTATGGCAGAAGCATATACCGAATACCATTTTAAAATAGAGCCAGTCAATCCGGGAGTTGAAATATTAATAGCTCAACTCGCCGAGCTCGATTTTGAAAGCTTTGACGAGACCGAAGATGGTCTAAAAGCCTATATTCAGTCGGCGCTGAACCATGAGCAGATTCTTGAATCGGTTTCTATTCTTCAAAACCCGGAGTTTGAAAGCTCCTACACGGTGCGCCTTATCGAGCCGGTAAACTGGAATGAAGAATGGGAAAAGAACTTTGAGCCTATTGAAGTTGATGGTTTGTGTACCGTTCGCGCACCCTTTCACCCTAAACCGGATACGCAATTTGATATTGTAATTGAGCCAAAAATGTCTTTTGGCACCGGGCATCACGAGACCACGCATTTGATGATCAAGCATCTGCTGAAACTCGATGTCAAAAGTTTGAAAACACTAGATATGGGTTGCGGGACCGGCATCCTTGCCATTCTTGCCGCTCAGAAGGGTGCCACTCCCGTGGATGCCATAGATATCGACTCCTGGTGTTTTGAAAATACCGTTGAAAATGCCGAGCGTAATAGCGTAAGTCATATAGAAACCTACGAAGGTGATGTAGCCCTTCTAGCCGGAAAGCATTACGATCTTATTATTGCCAACATCAATCGAAATATTCTGATCGCTGATATTCCTGCCTATGCAAAATGCCTCAATCACGACGGCATTTTACTTTTAAGTGGGTTTTATACCCAGGATATTCCTGCAATTACAGAGGTTTGCAACCAGCACGGGCTAAATTTTATAATGAATTTTGAAAAAAATAATTGGGTAGCTTGTAAATTTGTAAAAAATTGATACTGATGCATTCACGATTTTTTAAAATGAGTACCCGCGAGAAAATTCAGGAGGAAATAGATGTACTCGTGGCTGAAGACCGCAATAATGAAATTGTCGTTTACAATGATGATGTTAATACATTTGATCACGTAATTGAAACCCTGATACACGTTTGTGACCACACGCCTATTCAGGCTGAACAATGTTCATTAATCGTTCATTATAAGGGTAAATGCACGGTTAAAACCGGAAGCTATGAAGATTTGGTTCCGCGCTGTTCAGCATTATTAGATGCAGGTCTTAGTGCTGAAATTGTTTAAACCTGCTAAAACACTGATTATAAAGGCTCTGCTCGGCGGGGCCTTTTTTTATTGTGAGAATTGTATTTTTTTAACACATAAATATCGTTAAAATGTAAAATTTTAACGTCAATTAACAACTACAACGTTTTCGATATTTCTTAAATTAGCTTCATCACTAATCATTAATTATTATCTTATGTTATCAAAAACGTTTAAAAAATGGTCCCTTCTTTCAGCAGCCTGCGCATTGGTCGCAGTATCCTGTTCCAAAGAAGAAGATGAAATCATGAGTTCTGAAACGCTTGAAGAAACCGCTAATCTTCAGGTATCACAGGAAATCTTAAATCAGGTTGAAGCTTTGGGCATGAACACCGGTTACGTAAAGTGGGATACCTTCCATTTTCCTGACGGAACTTCAGAACCGAGGCTTTACCTGGAAGAGGATGTAGTAGTAACACCCGATCAACTGAATGCGCTGGTTGCCTTAAATTCAAAAGAGAAAGGAGAAAAAGGCAGTAAACAGTACCGCACCTCTGCCCTGGTGAGTCAGGGACGTACCATTTCGATCATTGGGTTTACAGGCGGCAGCCAGGCACTTACTTCGCGAGAGCGCACCGCACTGCAATGGGCTGTTGATAATTACAACAACCTCAGTGGGGTTTCCATCAGCTTTAACCTCACCTTTGGCACCGATTATCAAAACAAAGATATGGTGGTGTACAACAACACGGTAAATAATCCATCGGGTGCAGGGGGCAGCGCAGGTTTCCCAAGCAACGGTTTACCGTACAAATTCGTTCAAATCTACGGTTTGTCTAATTACAATACCAATGTTATTGAACACGTGATCACTCACGAAATAGGCCATTCTGTAGGCTTTAGACATACCGACTGGTTTAGCAGACAAAGCTGTGGTCAAAATGTAAATGAAGGCGGTGATGTAAATTACATCCCGGGAACTCCTAACGGATATGATCCCACTTCGATTATGCTGGCCTGCTTCAGTTCAGGCGAAGACGGGGAGTTTAATGCCAATGATATTACGGCGTTACGCAATATGTACTAATAGATACCGGAAGTCGGCAAAAGGGTCATTTAGCAGTAAATGACCTTTTTTCTTTTACAGGCTTGCACTTCTTAAAAAAAGACCTATATTTGCACCCGCAAAAACAGATAAGTTCTTATTTGTTTAGGCACTATAAAAGGCCTCGTGGCGCAACTGAATAGCGCATCTGATTACGGCTCAGAAGGTTCCAGGTTTGAATCCTGGCGAGGTCACAGCTAGTCTTAATAAAGACACACAAAAACCACGTATTTTTATTAAATACGTGGTTTTCAGGTTTTTAGGGCATTATTAAATTTGAAGTGATTTCAAAACCCGCAACACGGAACACTACTAACCTGCAACCTCAATCAGATGTGATTTCTCAGTCGCTTGGGCCTCCTTCGAAATGACTGAAAACTGCCTCTGAGACTGCTTACTAATGCAGAATGCAGAGTTATGAGTGCATCACCATCCTCAAAAACCTAACTCCGCACTTTTAACTCCTAATTCAGATCTCTGCAATGTCACCCTGAGCCTGTCGAAGGGACAGTCGAGAAGCGAGTATTTGATGAAGGCCTTAAGCCGAAAGCAAATGTATCGAGCACTGTCAGTTCGATTTTTGAGAACCTGAGTTCGAAAAAATGGTATCGAGAACTCCTTTTAGTAAGACACATCTTAACTAATAAGTATAAAAACATCCCTCCAAACCTCCCTTCAAAGGGAGGCTTATCCTCATCCCCCCGCCCTTCTCCCGCAGAGAAGGGAGCTCATTAATAATTGACTAGGGACCTATATAACTTGTGATTTGTACTCATAGCTTGTACGTCCCTGATATATGTTGACCACTTAAACGTGATTAACAATGAAAGCAAACGTACAAATTATTCGCAAGCACCGAGGTTTTACTGATGATTTCAAACGTCAGATCGTCTCTGACTTTGAATCTGGTACTTATAGTGTTACTCAGCTGAGTAAACTTCACGGAGTATCCGGCACGAGTATTTACAAATGGATTTATAAATTCTCTAACTTTAATGAGAAAGGATTCCGAGTAGTAGAGATGAAACAAAGCAGTTCCCAGAAAGTAAAAGAGCTAGAGCAGAAAGTCAAAGAACTTGAGGCCACTGTTGGCCGTAAGCAGATAATGATCGACTTTCTAGAGACGATGATTGAAGTAGCCAAAGATGAATTAGACATTGACATCACAAAAAACTACTACATCCCACCATCGCAAGGATCAGGGAAAAGCCCAAAGAAATGAGCTATTCCTTAAATCAACTCTACAGCAGCATAGGTATTACCAAGCAGGCTGTGCATCAATATGCCAGGTGTCAGAAGTGTTTTGATGCACAGGTAGCACAGATGGTTGTTGAGGCCGATGAGCTCCGGGAAGATTTCCCCGGTTGTGGGGTGGAGAAAATGTATGATATACTTCAACCCGATTTTATAGGAAGGGATCGGTTTGTAGAAACGATGATGTCTCTAGGTTACAGGCTCAAGCTCAAGAAGAACTACCGGAGAACCACTATAGCTTCCAAGCTATATTATCGCAATCTGATCAAAGGGATGCAGGTAAACGAACCCAATACCATCTGGCAATCAGATATTACCTACATTCCTATTGAAGGTAAGCACTACTACGCAATTTTTATAATTGATGTTTACACTAAGAAAATAGTAGGATATAGCATAAGCGACCATATGCGTGCCAGTGTAAGGGCTTTAAAGATGGCTTTAAAGATGGCTTTAAAAGAAAACCAGGCACCTAAGATTCATCATTCAGACAGGGGCAGTCAGTACACCTATAAAGGTTATACAGACCTGCTTGAGCAGAATGGAGTACAGATCAGTATGGCACTATCCGCTCAGGACAATGCCTATGCTGAACGGATAAACAGGACCATCAAGAATGATTACATCGAACGCTGGAAACCTAAAAGTTTTAGTGAACTAAAGAGAATGATCAAAAGAGCAGTAACAAACTACAACCACATAAGAACACATAATGCAATACAGAAAATGACCCCAATAGCCTTTGAGAAACAGTGTTCTTTATTGGCTAGCCAACAAAGAACAACAATGACTATTTTTAACAATGAAATAATAACATAAAAACGGTCAACACTATTTAGGGAAGTACAACCATCCTAAAAAACCTAACTCCGCACTTTTAACTCCTAATTCAGAACTCTGCACTGTCACCCTGAGCCTGTCGAAGGGACAGTCGAGAAGCGAGTATTTGATGAAGGCCTTAAGCCGGAAGCAAATGTATCGAGCACTGTCAGTTCGAGTGATTTTTGAGAACCTGAGTTCGAAAAAATCGTATCGAGAACCCCTTTTAGTAACACACCCTAAGTAAGAAGTATAAAAACATCCCTCCAAACCTCCCTTACCCGAATAAGTCGGGAGGAGGCTTATCCTCATCCCCAGCCCTTCTACCTGTTCCTGCGCGATTGTATTGGTCTGTAAATTAAACTCTGTCTGAGTTTCAAATTCCTCTGGGGCTAGCCCCAGAGGAAGTAGCGTTTATGGAAAAGAGTATCCTTTCTCCAAATTTAATATAAAATTGCTGAATGGACAGGCTCCACTTATGCAGGGGAGCTGTCCATTTCTTCTCAATGTTTTTGGTTGCCAAATAGACCAGATTCTCGAGTTATGACCAGCACATAAATATTGGAGGACGTCAGTGACTATATGTACTTGTATTGTCAGGGACATTATAAATACCTTATTTCATAATAACTTTAGGAACTCTTGATTTATAAGTTTTGATTTTTATGTAGAT
>CAYNMH010000064.1:0-19689 GCA_964398145.1 uncultured Flavimarina sp.
GTTTTAATTCTCCCATCAGCATCATATACAAGTTCTGCTACTTTCATACTACGCAACCAGGTTTTTCCGCCCGAGGGTACACTGTCGTGGAAGAATAAATAGCTCTTTCCATTAAATTCTATGATAGAATGATGCGTGGTCCAGCCCACAACCGGAGTTAAAATAACACCTTGGTATGTAAATGGACCGTAGGGGTTGTCCCCCGTAGCATAACAAAGCCGATGCGTATTTCCGGTAGAATACGAGAAGTAATACGTGCCGTTGTATTTATGCATCCAAGAAGCTTCAAAAAAGCGACGCTCATGGTCTCCGGCAGTTAGCGGTTTTCCATTTTCATCGAGAATTACAACCGCTTTAGATTCTTCAGCAAATTCAAGCATATTATCTGCTAAACGAGCGACCCGGGCCGGCAATGCAGGAGCGTCATCCTCAGGTTCTGCCGGACTTTCAATGGCTTTCCCATCACGGTAACGCTGCAACTGACCACCCCAGAGTCCGCCAAAATACATATAGTGCTTTCCATCTTCCTCAAAAATACAGGGATCAATAGAAAAGCTGCCCTTCATAGGCGCATCAAGCGGCTTGAAAGGTCCTTCAGGTCTGTCGCTGGTTGCAACCCCAATTCTAAAAATATCAGTCTGATCTTTTAGTGGAAAGTATAAATAGTAGGTCCCGTCTTTGTGTGCGATATCACAATCCCACAGCTGGCGACCTGCCCATGGAATATCTTTTACCTCAAGCACTTTACCGTGATCTGTGACTTTACCATCTATTGAATCCATCGAAAACACGTGATAATCCCGCATATCAAAATGATCGCCATTATCATTTTCCGGTATTCCTGATTCTACGTCGTGTGAAGGATAAATATATATTTTCCCGTTAAAAACGTGTGCCGAGGGATCTGCCATATACGCATCGTCCACTAAATATCTGGGTTCTTTCATAGGAGTCTGGTTAAAATTTAATCGCAAATATCAGTTTACAAAAACCGACATTATCTTATAGTAATATTGACTACAAGTTTAAGCAATAAAATGAGTTTTGCCAACTTTTCAAGCCTTCAAAATTTAAGATTGATAATTAATGCTGAGGTCTAGAACTCGAAATTAAAACCTTTTTCGAGTAGCTTCCTGTAGGTTTCAGGGTTGAAGCGATACAATTTTGCTGCGCGGTGTGAAACATCTTTCTGTTTTTCGGCAAGCGGAGTGAGCAAATCCATTTTTAAGATTTTTCTACGGAAATTAGGTTTATCCATTTCATAACCCAAAATCTGTTCGTATAAATGCATCAATTGCAATAAGGTGAATTTTTCCGGCAGCAGATTAAAACCTATTGGTTCCTGGCGAATGCGACGACGCAGGCGTTTTCTACCAATTTCCAGGATTTGCATGTGATCATAAATCAAATCCTTAATTTCTGAAACTTTAAACCAGGCAACTTCTGCAGCGGTATAACCGGCTTTTAAATCATAGTCTTCTTCTTTGATAAGCGCGTAATATCCCACCGTAATTACCCGGGAAAGTGGAAAACGCTCCGGTGCTCCAAATGCACGTAACTGTTCCAGATATACGTCTTTAATACCGGTAAGTTCAAGAAGTAAACGGTTTGCAGCCTGGTCAATCCCTTCACTTTCGTAAATCCAACCTCCGGGCAGACCCCATTTGTTTTTACTTATCCCCTCTTTATGCCTTACCAGCAAAACTTCGAGCTCTTCATTTTTAAAACCAAAAATTACACAGTCAATGGTTATACTGTCTAAAATCACCGATTTTTCATCTTGAGGAATTTGCATTGAGGTCGATTGAGGCTCCATAAGCTTAAAAATGTTCAGCTAAAGTATAAAAAAATGATAAATTTCAGATTTTTATCCGTAAACTTGTAGTCAATATTACCATAAGTAGATTTATAAATACCACAAATAAGCCTATGTATTTTTTAGGAATAGACCTGGGCAGTTCATCGATTAAACTTGCCCTATTAGATGGTAAAACAGGTAAAGGAATCGCGCATATCACAGTGCCAGATCACGAAATGCAAATGCATGCCGCACAGGCCGGCTGGGCAGAACAGGATCCGGAAAGCTGGTGGGATTACACCTGCAATAGCATAAAAAAATTAAAGGCTCAGGGGTTCGCCATAGATCGCATTGAGGCTATTGGTATTTCCTATCAAATGCACGGCCTGGTTCTGACTGATGAAAAACTTGAAGTCCTGCGCCCTTCAATCATTTGGTGCGACAGTCGCGCGGCTCAGGTAGGCCGGGAGATTTATAACAAAAAAGGAAGTGCTTTTTTTCATTCCAGAATTTTGGGAAGTCCAGGTAATTTTACGGCTTCTAAACTGAAATGGGTACAGCAAAACGAACCTGACCTTTTCGAAAAAGCCGCCTATATGATGCTTCCGGGAGATTACCTTGCAGCAAAATTTTCGGGCGTAGCCCAAACCAGCAAATCAGGACTTTCTGAAGCTGCACTTTGGGATTTCAAAAAAGGAGCATTGGCAACAGATGTCCTTGAAGCAATGGGATTATCTGAGTCGATCATTCCCGAAGTTGTCTCTAATTTTGGACATCAGGCTCAGATAGCAAAGCATGTTGCTACACAATTAGGACTTTCGAAAGATGTAAAAATAACCTACCGCGCGGGCGACCAGCCTAATAATGCGTTGTCCTTGCATGTTAATGAACCTGGTGAAATTGCTACCACAGCAGGAACTTCTGCAGTAATTTATTCCGTTACCGACCAGGATTCTTTTGACCCCGAAAATCGTGTAAATACCTTTTTACACGTCAATGATGAGCAAGATTTGAAACGTAATGGAGTTTTACTATGCATTAATGGGTCGGGGATTCTATATCAATGGCTACGTAAAACAGTTTCTGCAGGTTCTAAAGATTTGGTTTCCTATAATTTTTTAAATGACCAGGCGGCCAGAGTTAAGGCAGGAAGCGATGGTCTGCGCTTTTACCCTTTTGGGAATGGGGTTGAACGTATTTTTAACAATAAAGATGCGAGCAGTGGTCTTCAAAATCTCAATTTCAACCGCCACGAAACGCCTCATCTGATTCGTGCAGCTTGTGAAGGAATCGTCTTCTCTATGAATTATGGTTTTGAGATCATGCAAAAAATTGGTGCCGGCGGGCAACGGGTTAAAGCCACACACGCCAACTTATTTTTGAGTCCGGTTTTTCGCGAGATCTTTGTAAATACAACCCAGACTACCCTAGAATTATATGAAACCAATGGAGCCGAAGGTGCTGCACGAGGAGCCGCCTACGGTTTTGGTCACTACAAAAATCTTACTGAAGCAAACGAAGGATTGACTTTAATAAGCACACTTGAACCACAAAAAGAACAAGGTAATATCTATTCAGACTGGTATCAAACCTGGAAAAACAACATAAAAATAAACGAGTAATTAATACACCATGAGTACCTATTTTAAAAACATTGATAAGATCAAATTTGAAGGAAAAGGCAGTGACAATCCTTTAGCTTTTAAATACTATGAAGCCGATAAAGTGGTTGCCGGAAAAACCATGAAAGAACATTTTCGCTTTGCGATGGCATACTGGCACACGCTCAATAACAAAGGCGGTGATCCTTTTGGTGCTCCTACCGAAACTTTTGAGTGGGATAAAAATCCGGATCCTGTAGGACGTGCAAAGGATAAAATGGATGCCGCATTTGAATTTATGACTAAACTGGGCGTGCCTTACTATTGCTTTCACGACGTAGATGTTGTAGATGAAGCTCCAACTCTTGGTGAATTTGAAAACCGCATGCAGCAACTGGTGGAGTATGCTCAGGTAAAGCAGAAAGAAAGCGGAATCAAATTGCTTTGGGGTACTACAAACCTCTTTAGCAACCCTCGTTATATGAACGGAGCGTCAACCAACCCAAATTTTGATGTAGTGGCATACGCTGGTGCACAGCTCAAGATCGCTATAGACGCTACCATTGCTTTAGGTGGTGAAAACTATGTCTTCTGGGGAGGTCGTGAAGGATATATGAGCCTATTGAATACCGATATGAAACGCGAACTGGATCATATGGGGCGTTTCCTCACTATGGTAAAAGACTATGCGCGCAAAGAAGGTTTTAAAGGAAATTTCCTCATCGAGCCTAAACCAATGGAGCCCAGCAAACATCAGTACGACTTTGATGCAGCTACCACGTTAGGCTTTATTAACAAATATGGTCTTCAGGATGATTTTAAACTAAATCTGGAAGTAAACCACGCAACTCTGGCTCTGCATACTTTTGAACATGAATTACAAGTTGCTGTTGACAATGGAATGTTAGGCAGTATTGATGCTAACCGGGGAGATTATCAAAACGGTTGGGATACTGATCAATTTCCAATCGATATTTATGAAATTACCCAGGCTATGCTTATCATTCTAGAAGGTGGTGGCCTTCAGGGAGGTGGGGTAAACTTTGATGCTAAAGTGCGCCGTAATTCAACCGATCTGGAAGATAAATTTATCGCGCATATCGCGGGGATGGATGTTTTTGCGCGCGGCCTCATCGCAGCAGACCACATTCTTCAAAATTCTAAATACAGTGAACTCCGTAAAAAACGCTACGAATCATTTGATAGTGGAAACGGTAGCAAGTTTGAAAAAGGCGAATTAAGTCTGGAGCAGCTTAGCGAGATTGGTCGAAAAACCGGTGAGCCAAAACCATTCAGCGGAAAGCAGGAATTGTTTGAGCAAATGGTTGCCAACTCCTTCTAAATAGTCGCATTTTATATACCACTTAAAAAGCATCCTTCGGGGTGCTTTTTTTGTTGTAATGATAAGCTCACATCCTAATTAAATAGGCTGGCAGTTTTTACGTTGATCTGCCCAAACTGACCGGCAAAAAAAAATCCTTCCTTTTATTAAACCGATTTAGTTTAAATAACCCCGATAATCAGCTCATTTTCAACCACTTTTTAAGTTAACTTTAACGTAGTAAGATGGTTGAGAATAGACCATTCCAAGCTAATTTTAAGATCCCTACGATAACGTTTTCTTCAACTTTCAAAAAAGGACGTAATGAGAGCGCAATTACAACTTACAGAAACTAAAAAATCCGTTCAGCAAGATGCTTTAGTGCGTTGTCTTAACCGCATAATGGAGGTACGTATCCTTGATCTCAATCTCAAAAAAAAGTTACTTTTTGTCGAATTTACAGGACCTAAAGTATTCCAAAATATTCAAAGAGAAATTGAGCGTCTGGGACTTGGTATTAGGGACAAAACCATCATTGCAGACCCGGTCACCCGGAATTCTAAAACCCCTGAAGCTAATTAACTTCAAACTTTCTCCTCATCTGTAAGAATGAAATCAAGACCGTTAAACATTAGCCTTCCTTTCCCTTTCCCTTCCCCTGCACAATAAGCTTAAAATCTGATATCCAGCAGTTTAAATTCGATTTTAAACATAGAAAATGAATTCCCATAAATTTCTCTTCAGAAAAATCCTAAAAACCATAGGAGTTCTTAGAAATTAACTAAATTTAACAATTCTTATTACCAGAAGCGTAATTAATTAGCTCTTATTTTACTAATTACTAATACACCTTTCGCGTAACTTTTAGTGCGGCAGGTATAATTTATAGAAACAAACTATGCTAAATCTTGTCCGCACCGATTCAAAAAATCCGGATTTTTTAAAAATGGTAAAAGAATTAGATGAAACATTAAAATTAACAGATGGTGACGACCACGAGTTCTACAATCAGTTTAACTCTCTAGACCGGGTTAAAAATGTTATCGTAGCCTATGATGCTGGTCTGGCTGTAGCTTGTGGTGCCTTTAGGGAATATGGCCCAAAAAGTGTAGAAATTAAGCGTATGTATACCAAGCCAATTCATCGTAAAAAGGGATATGCCAGTTCTATTCTGGAAGCTCTTGAAAATTGGGCTCACGAAATAGGGTATACGAAATGTATTCTGGAAACCGGAATTTTTCAACCTCCGGCAATTGCGCTTTATAAAAGACGGAAATACGATATCATACCTAATTACGGCCAATACAGCGGTATAGGTGGCAGTATGTGTTTTTTAAAATATCTGGGACCGAAATAGGATAAACTAGACGGCTTTTGCAATTCTGGAAATATCCACCTCTACTCGCAGCTTACTTTTACCGCTGCCATACACCACTCCCTTCAAAGGAGGGACATCATAATAATCCCGTCCCCAACCGGTTACCAGGTGTTGATTTCCGGGAATCTGATTGTTAGTAGGGTCAAAATCCACCCATCCAAAACCGGGAATAAAAATGGAAAACCAGGCGTGGCTGGCATCTGCTCCAATCAGCTTTTCACGACCGGGTGGCGGCAGGGTTTCGATATAACCGCTGATGTAGCGAGCAGGCAAACCTATTGAGCGTATACAAGCTATCGCAATCTGTGCAAAATCCTGGCACACGCCTTTCCGCTCCTGCATTACCTCATTAATTGGTGTAGAAACACTGGTAAAACCGGAAACAAAATCAAAGTCCACATAAATGCGTTGCATCAATTCTTCTGCAGCCTCAAAAACAGATCGTCCCGGGCTAAAGCTCTCCAGGGCATACGTTCTGATTTCTTCACCCCATTGTCTGATAAAAATAGATTCCAGTACAAATTGTTTAGCTTCTAAAATCTCAGCTTCAGTCTTTTGCAGATTCTTTTTTGCCTGTTCCAAAGTTATCATCTTACAAGCATCTGATTGAAATGACAGACGGTACGGCTCGTAATCCCTTTTTAGTTTACTAACGGTCGTTACCTTAAGTTGTTTGTGTTCCTTCTGAATGGAGAAACGGGTGATGTAATTTCCGAAGAAATCTACCCGTTCTGAAATTTCATCAGCTTCGGGACTTATTTGCATTTTGTATTCAAGCAATTCCTGCCCCGGTGATTTTCGGGGTTTAAGCACCGCGATATTGTGACAATAACTTACAGGCGCATCGTAATCGTAAGTCGTAGTATGGGAGACCGAATAGAGCATTAAATAGAAAAGTTTTGATCTACCAGCTGACTCTGCTTATAGGTGTGATTAAAATAGGTGTTTGAGATGGATTGCGAGGTCATAAATAACAAATCGCTAAGTTCTTCCAGCAAAATATCGAGATCTTCCCGTACGTAACTATCATTACTTTTGGTCATCGCAAGCGCGTCAGAACTCGCCAGGCGCAACTTTGAAAAAGCTTCGAAAACATTTTTTTCGTACTTCGTCAGCATATCAGAGCGCTGGGAGTGTGGCAAGCGGGCAATATCTTTCTGCAACCGTACCAGTAAAAACGCAAGGGAACGCGGATATTTCAAATCCATCAGCATCAGGTTAATCACCGGTTCCACCCGAATAAAAGAGCGGTAACTGTAGCGGTAAATATTCAGGCTTTCGTGGCTGCTTAACAAAGCTTCCAGAATTTCATATTCGGTTTGCCCGCTCTGCTTGTTAACCAGCAACGCACGGCATTTGGTTATCGTGAGCATACTTTGCTCCAGTTGCAAACCTATAAAGTACAGCAGCAGCCCCTGCTCTACCATTATACTTTCCTCAATTAAACCCATAAACGCGATAAGACGGGTTATGAGTTGATTGAGGCCTTTAATAAGCTTAGTAACTGTAAGATCCTTTTCGTTTTCCAGATTGCGCCACAGCTTTTGAATGGTTTCAAAAACCCGCCACATATCGCTGCTCCACAAATTACGAATGGAATAATACGAGCTGCTAAACATACCCATCGTATGTGCAAGACTCCCTACTCGATACCTGTTTAGAATTACATCAAAAATCTCTTCAAGCGGATTGCTCATCGCATAGGTGGCGTCTTCACGCTTTTCCATAAAACCGGGATAGGTTCCGGTCATTTGAGTGACCGCTTTATACAGAATATTCAGTTTTACTGAACACTCCTGTTGCGGAAGGGCTTCGGTGTTATTGGTCTGCTTCAGCACCATTCTTAAAAACCGAGCATTAACCAGGGTTCTTCCCACATACCTTCCGGCCCAGTATAAATTTTCGGCAGTCAGACTGGGTAAATCGGCCAGACCACTCACCGAAACCGCCGAACGCCGGTTCCAGTTAAAAGCCGGGGTTTCTACATTCTGCTCCTCGTCAACAATCCAGAAATCCTTACTGGTACCGCCACGCTGGTTAGAAACGCGCAAGGTATTTCGATCAGGTGCCACCCGCACCAGACCACCCGGCATCAAGTTGTAGCCCTTTTTCCCGGCAATGGTGAAGGTACGCGCAACCATATTACGCGGCTCAAAACTACCTTTGGTAAAATTAGGTGCCGTAGAAAAACCAATGCGCTCCTGAGCTACAAAATGATAAGGTTTACGCTGTATTTCAACCTTTAGACGTTCCAATTCAGTTTTAGTCATTAAAGCTCCAAAATGGATGTGCTCGCGGTTGGTACGATCTATGGGTTTGATAACCAGATTATGTAGATTTTCTAAAACGTAATTCTTTTCCTTTTCCTGCCCGCACCACCAGGAGGCAATCTGCGGAAGCAGCAGAGATTCATCCAGAAAAAATTTGGAAATCGCGGGCATAAAAGGAATCAGGCCTGGATTTTCCAAAACTCCGCTGCCTATAGGATTTACGATGGCTACATTCTGGCGGCGTACTACATCAAGCAATCCGGCTACACCCAAATGGGAATCTTCCCGAAGTTCCAAAGGATCTGTAAACACATCATCTACTCGGCGCAAAACCACATGAACGCGTTTCAAGCCCTTCAGGGATTTCATATACAAATTTCCCTCGCGCACAACTAAATCATTTCCCTGTACTAAAGGATATCCCAGAAAGGAAGCCAGATATGCGTGTTCAAAATAGGTTTCGTTATGAGAGCCCGGTGTAAGGATTACGATATTTGGGTTTTCAATTTTCTCAGGTGAGGCTTCAACTAAAAGTTCATTAAAATCTTTAAAAAATTCTGAAAGCCTTCTAATATTCATATTCGCAAATACATCAGAAAAAACGCGGTTGGTGGTCGACCGGTTTTCCAGCGCATAGCCCATACCCGATGGAGCCTGAGAACGGTCATTGACCACCCACATACGCCCGTCATTGCCCCGAGCCAAATCTGCCGCATAAAGCAACAAATGCTTATCTATTTTATACTGAATTTTATCGCACTGCCGTAAAAATCCCCGATGGCCGTAGATGACTTCATGAGGCACAATACCTTCTTTAATAAGACGACGCTCCCCGTAAATATCTTTTAAAACCAGATTGAGAAGCTCTGCGCGCTGTTTCAGACCCTTTTCGATTTTCTGCCATTCATCGGCGTGAAGCAAAAAAGGGATTACATTGAGGTTCCAGGGACGGTTGAGTCCGTTAGGATCGTTATACACATTGTAAGTAACCCCGTTTTCTTCAAGGAGCCAGTCAATATCATTTTGGCGCTGTGTAAGACCGTCAAGACCTATGCTTTTCAGGTTTTCGAGTAATTCTTTCCAGTTTCCTTTAACTGAAAGATCTGGCGAAAACATCTCGTCATACGTATTATCTGTAAAATAGGTGCTAAACCAGGTGTTTGTAGCAACGGTCATAGTTAGGGACTGGATTATTTCTTGCGTAAATCTAATAAATGTGGGAATTCCGGATTCACGGGAATTTCTTTAAAATTAAATGATTTTTCCACAGTATTGGTTTTGAGCGTCCTGCCCACAAGTTTGGGTGCAGGCTCTGTTTCTGAAGGAGTTATTGTGCCCTGCGTGTGGCCCATTTCCCAAAAACGGTTAATACGCCGCGATTCAGCTTCCAGACTGTTAACGGGATACGTTTCATAAGAGCGGCCTCCCGGATGCGAAACAAAATAGGTGCATCCCCCCACCGAACGCTCGTTCCACAGATCTACAATATCAAAAACCAAAGGCGTATCTACTCCTATGGTAGGATGCAGTGCAGACCACGGCTGCCAGGCCTTATACCGTACACCGGCTACATACTCGCCTTCCACTCCCGTACTGCTCATTTGAACTTTCACTCCGTTACAGGTCACCACATAACGCTCCTGATTGAAGTTAGTCACCTTTACCTGCACACGCTCTAAGGACGAATCTACATAGCGCGAAGTACCGCTGCCGGTCATTTCTTCGCCTAAAACATTCCATGGTTCAATTGCTGCACGCAGTTCAATCTGAATACCTTTAATCTCAACCTGACCATACAGGGGAAAACGAAACTCAAAAAACGGATCAAACCAATCGAGTTTAAAAGGATACCCTGCAGCGTTAAGCTGGGTCACTACATCTTTAAGGTCTTCTTTCACATAATGTTCCATCAGGAATTTATCGTGCAGGCGTGTTCCCCAGCGTACCAATTTATGTTTGTACGGCTCACGCCAAAACCAGGCTACCAGCGTCCTTACCAGCAGCATCTGGGTAAGGCTCATCCGGGCATGGGGTGGCATATCAAAACCTCGTAATTCCAAAATTCCCAATCTCCCGGTGGAAGAATCGGGTGAATAGAGTTTGTCAATACAAAACTCGGCCCGGTGTGTGTTTCCGGTAATATCGGTAAGAAGATGGCGAAAAAGTCTGTCGGTAAGCCAGAAGGGAACATCCTGATCTTCGGGAATTTGATTGAAGGCAATCTCAAGCTCGTACAGGTTCTCCATTCGGCCTTCATCAATGCGCGGGGCCTGACTTGTGGTGCCTATAAACGATCCTGAAAACAAATAGGACAATCCCGGATGGTGCTGCCAGAATGTAAGCAGGCTTCGTAACAAATCCGGTCTTCGCAAGAGCGGACTGTCAGCTGGGGTGGTACCTCCCAGTGTTACGTGATTTCCTCCGCCGGTGCCAGTGTGTTTCCCATCAAGCATAAATTTTTCGGTGCTCAGACGGCTTTTTTTGGCCTCCTCATACAGTGTGAAGGTATTTTTAGAGAGCTCCTCCCAGCTTTTCGCAGGGTGAACGTTTACTTCAATAACCCCGGGATCTGGCGTGACTTTAAGTACTTCAAGACGGTAATCGCGCGGTGGCTCATAACCTTCGATGAGTACCGGGATATTTAACTGTTTTGCTGTAGCTTCGATGGAAGCCATCAGATCGAGGAAGGTTTCGGCATTATCCAGTGGCGGCAGGAATAAATAGAGCTTTTTGTCACGAACTTCGGCACACAAAGCGGTGCGTGCAAAAGGGTTTTTCTCCTTTTTATCTGCGTTGAAATCTACTTTTCCCTTTTTCGCTTTCGCGAAAGCTTTACGCTTCTCAAGCGCTTCGGCATATTCCCCAAAAGGCTTTCGTTTATCAAAAAGATCAGGATCTGCAATGGGTTGGGATGGAACATCGGGTTCTTCGATAAGCGAACTCAACGGCAACCGAAGCCCTATAGGTGAATTCCCGGGAATCAAAAATAGATGCTTACGTCTAAACTGCCAGGGACTGGTCACCCATTTCCCCTGAATATTGGCAAGCGGCAAAATATGTCCAATTTTTTTATCTAGTCCCTGCTGCATAATTTTTGCGAGGCGATGCCGTACCGAAGTCACGGTATCGTCACCATCCAGCGGATCAACATCAATAGGTAGCCGCCCCTCTTCCCACATAAAATAAAACACATCTTCGTAAGCGGGCATAATGTATTCCAGACGCACCCCAAGATTAATCGCGAGTTCCTGTAAAAACTTTTTGGTAATACCTTCAGGCAGATCGTATTCTTTGGTAAAGGAAGCCATCAGGCTTTTATCCTTCCAGATGGGTTTTGCGTCTTTACGCCAGTGCAGGCCAATAGACCAGCGCGGTATGGGTTCGCCGGGATACCATTTACCCTGTGCATGGTGAAACATCCCGCCGGGAGCAAATTTATCAAGCAGGCGATGCGCCAAAGCTTCAGCCAGTTTGCGCTTTTCAGGGCCGTCTGCATCAGTGTTCCATTGTTCAGACTCCATATCATCAACAGACACAAAGGTGGGTTCGCCACCCATCGTAAGACGTACATCCCCTTGCTGCAACTCTTCTTCCACCTGTTTCCCAAGTGCATCAATAGCTTCCCATTGATTTTCAGTATAGGGTTTGGTAACCCGTGGCGATTCAAAAATCCGTGTCACCGAATTTTCAAATTCAAACTCGGTTTCTGCAGGATCTGAAAAACCGGTCACAGGCGCAGCACTCTCAAACGAAGGTGTACAAGCCAGCGGAATATGACCTTCTCCGGCAAGTAATCCTGAAGTCGAGTCGAGCCCTATCCATCCTGCACCGGGTACATAAACCTCAGCCCAGGCGTGTAAATCGGTAAAATCTTCTTCAGGACCGGAAGGCCCGTCGAGGGATTTTTCATCTGATTTAAGCTGAACCAAATACCCGGAAACAAAGCGTGCTGCAAGACCCAAATGCCGTAAGGTTTGAACTAATAGCCATGCAAAATCGCGACAGGAACCCAGCTTTTTTTCCAGAGTTTCCTCACAGGTTTGTACTCCCGGCTCCATACGCACCGTATAATTGAGGTACTGGTTAATGTGCTGGTTGAGACCTATGAGAAAATAGATGGTTTTTTGCTTCTTCGTATCAACGGTCTTCAGAAATTTCTTGAGCAAAGGTCCGTTATCTGTCACTTCCAGATACGGCAGCAATTCTTTCTTAAGCGATTCTTTATAGGTAAACGGAAATTCTTCCACCGCATCTTCCACAAAAAAATCAAAAGGATTGATGGTTTTTAAGTCGGCCAGAATTTCTACATCAATACTCAGTTCATCGGTCTTTTCCGGGAAAACCACCCGCGCCAGATAATTACCAAAAGGGTCCTGCTGCCAGTTAAAAAAATGGTTTTCCGGTTTTATTTTTAAGGAATAGGCTTCAATGGGGGTTCTGCTGTGCGGAGCCGGTCTTAATCTGAATATATGCGGTGACAGCGAGATGCGCTTGTCGTATTTGTATTTTGTTTTATGAGAAATAACGACTTTGAGAGCCATACAGTGACTGTGTTTTGGTTAGGGTTTTAGCTTTAAGCTAAAAAATGAACGTGTACTAAGATAGCACACGTATGGCTAAAAGCCGAGAAACCAGACCAAAACTAACCGCAGCTTCTTCATTTTTGAAAAATCAGCAGTTTAAGAAGCAATTATGGCAATTTTATAAATCGCGACGGGTTTTAAAATTTCTTTTTGGAAAAATAAGGAGCTTAAATCTTCTGATCACTCAGGATAGTTAGAAAGTGCTCGTGCATCGCATCGGTATAATCGTAATGAGTAACCATACGCAGCTTGCCTTTTCCCAGTGCACTTATAAAAACCTGCATTTCTTTAAGCTGTTGAATGAATTTAAGTTCGTCAACTTCGGGACGCAGTTTGAAAATCAGGATATTGGTTTCGACCGGTTCAACCTGAGCAACTTTAGGATGTACAGCAAGTGCATTAGCAAGCTCCTGAGCCTTACGATGATCTTCTGTCATACGCTGCCAGTTATGCTCTAATGCATAAAGACCGGCTGCTGCCATAAAACCTACCTGACGCATTCCGCCGCCTAAAACCTTACGTACACGCATCGCCTTGTCCATAAATTTTTGTTTCCCTACGAGCACCGAACCCATAGGCGCACCCAGGCCTTTTGACAAACACACCGAAATGGTATCAAAAACTTCCCCATAATCTTTTGGAGATTCATCGGTTGCAACAAGCGCGTTCCACAGGCGGGCACCATCCAGGTGTAAACCTAAATTGTGCTCATCACACACCTTTCTAATTTTATGAATTTCCCTAAAATCATAACAGGCACCGCCGCCTTTATTGGTGGTATTTTCCAGGCAAACCAGGGATGTCAACGGACTGTGGTAAAAATCGGGCGGATTGATGTTTTCCTCAACCTGCTCTGCGGTGATCATCCCGCGGTTACCGTCAAGTAATTTGCACGAAACGCCACTATTGAAAGACACCCCGCCGCCTTCGTAGTTGTAAACGTGTGCATATTTATCTGCGATAAGTTGTTCGCCGGGCTGGGTATGAATTTTAATCGCAGCCTGATTGGTCATACTTCCCGTAGGGAAATACAGCGCTGCATCCATCCCAAAAAGCTGGGCGATATGCTCCTCGAGTTTATTAACCGTAGGATCTTCTTTATAAACATCATCCCCTACTTCGGCCTGCATCATTGCCTGCAACATTTCGGGAGTGGGTTTGGTAAGCGTGTCGCTTCTTAAATCTATAATCATAAGTTCTAAAACGTTATCCTCTGAATTTTAATTTTTAACGCAGGTGTTCACCGCCGTCAACCGGAATGACCGCGCCATTAATCCAGTTCGCTTCAGGTTTAGTTAATAAATATACTGCGTTTGCCACATCTTCGGCTGTTGTAAGCCTCTTCTTGGGATTGCGGGCCATAGCCTGATCAATTAAAAGATCGCTTCCCGGAATCAAGCGTAAACTTTCCGTATTGGTTACTCCCGCCTGAATACAGTTTGCAGTGATGTGTAATGGTGCAAGCTCAAAAGCCAGACTGCGCATAATGGCTTCAAGCGCTGCTTTTGCGGCTGATACTGCTGCATAGTTGGGCAAAGGTTTGGTACTGCCCTCGCTGGTAAAAGCCAGAATTTTTCCGTTTGTTGCGAATAATTTTGCATTCGCGAAAGCACTTGCCCAGTCGTACAGACTCACCGCCATCGCTTCGGCAGTAAGCATAAAGTCTTTTCCACTTAGGGTCGCTTCGGAAGGTTTTTCGGTATAAATAGGTTTTAAGTTTCCCTTGGCGATGCTGTGCAATAGCAACTGAAGCCGGCCTCCTTTCGCCTTAAAAAAATCAAGCAATTTTTGAATGGCATCTGCACTTAAGGCATCAATATTAAAGTCGGTGACTTCCACGCCAAAGCTTCGCATAGCATCCAGTTCATTTTCAAAATTCCCCAGTTTACTGCGCCGGGTGCGGTGCACGATGCAGATGTTCAGACCCTTTTCAGCCAGTTTTTGTGCCGAAGCAAGTCCCAACCCACTGCTGCCTCCCAGAATCAAAGCCCAGAGATGATCATCAGGGTTTGTATTAAATTCAAACGTTGCTACCATTGTAATAAGATGCGTTGTGCGGAAAATCCAGGACCAAAACTAAGCATCAGGCCGTAATCTCCATCAGGAATTTCACGATTTAAGAAACGCTCCAGGACATACAACACTGTAACGCTGCTCATATTGCCATACAGGCGTAAAACTTCTTTGGTATCGTCTATATTTTTTCCACGCTCGCCGAACAATTCCTCCACGGTTTGCACAATCTTTTTGCCTCCGGGATGAAAAATCAAATGATTTACCGCATCAATATTAATACTATTTTCCGCCAAAAACGGATCGATAATTTGGGGAAAATGTCCGGCAATGGTTTCGGGTACTGCAGAGTCTAAAATCATTTTTAGTCCGGTATTGGTGAGCTTAAAACCCATCATATGTTCGGCGTCAAAAAAGTGGTACATGCCTGTATCAACCACTTTTGGCCCCTCGTCTTCTTCTTTGGACGAAAGCAATACACAGGCACCACCATCTCCAAAAATAGCTGCACTCACCACATTAGCCATGGAGTAATCGTTAAGTTGAAAGGTCGCCGCAGGGCTTTCTACCGCAATGACCGCCGCCCGTTTCCCGGGATTGGCCCTGAGAAAATCATTAGCATATAAAATCCCTGAAATTCCCGCTGCGCAACCCATTTCAGTTACCGGAAGCCGTGTAATGTCCTGACGCAGATTGAGTTTATTAATAAGATAAGCATCGAGCGAAGGGATCATTATACCGGTGCAGCTCACCGTGATGATGTAATCGAGGCTTTGAGCCTCCCAACCGCTTTTCTCTAAAGCTTCGGTAAGCGCCTGTTCACCCAGTTTGATCACCTCACGGGTATAAATATCATTTTTATTTTCGAACGATGTAGCAGTAAAAACCTCTTCGGGTTCCATAATGCTGTAACGCATATCTACGGCAGCATTACTAAAAATTTTTTTAACCTTACGCCGAAAGCGCTCATCCTGCCCCTCGAGCCACACATCAACCAGTTGCAAAATCTCCGGAGTTTCCCGGTAATAGGGCGGAATAGCCTTGGCCACACTGCAAACTTTAACCGCCTGTGCAATTGATTCTGAAGTGTTTATTCTTGTTTTTTTAGTATCCATAAATAGCGAAAAGCCCAGCGCCAGCGTACTTTATACTCATTTACCGGAAGCTTTTGGTTGAAAGTTAGTATTTCCTTTTTTGTAAAAGACCTTTTGATGGAGATTAAGCCATCGTGACGGGCAATTTTGCTACGCATAAAAATCAGGCTAAAAACCTGAAACAGCACATATGCCAGTCTGCTGCGCTGCAAATCGTTAATAACCACACCGAGCCGCGTCAACTGCAAAAATTGATTTAGAAACGTTTCAATTTCAGCATTTGTAAAATGATGCATCGTCAGCACCGTAATGAGTATATCACATGAAAAACTCCCGGCTTCAAGCTTTAAAATGTCCTGAACCTGAAATTGAATTTCAGGGTAATCTACAGATTTTCTGCGCGCCAGTTCAATGCTTACCGGGTTTAGATCATAACCGGTAAGACTTACCGTAATCTCGTTCTTTCGGCAATATTGAGCAACGGTTCTCAGACTTGCCCCATCACCACAACCCATATCAACGATGGTATATTGCTCCTGAGGAAACCTTTTAAAAAAATAGTTTAAACCTTCAAGCGTCACCTTATGTCCGCCCAAAATACGGTTTACAAGTGTTACCTCATTAAGCGCCTGCTGTAAGGCAACCGCCTCAAGTGAGAGGTCGTCCATAAGTTCGGGCTGGAGGCTTCTTTTTTTCAAGCTTTTAAAGGTTTACCGTGAGTTAAACTGATTATTCTACGCAGAGCTCCCGGCATGAATTGAAGGCTTTTGATACCTGCCTGAGTAGCCATTTCGCTCTGCAAAAGCCGCTGCAAAATTCGACCTGCCTGCAAACGGGTTGCAAAGGCATTATGCCAGCGTGTTGTATAGGTGTTTTCCAACCACTCCCGGGAATGCGATTGGCCGGCATATTTTATAATACATTCTGATAAAATTTTAGCCGAATGCACTGCCATCGCCATTCCATTACCGCAAAGCGGATGAATGAGTCCGGCGCTGTCGCCACACATCAATATGTGGTTGTTAATCAATTCTTTCGACTGAAAAGAAATTTGACTGATGCTAAGTGGCTTTTCAAACACAGGCGTAGCCTGATTGAAAAAGGATTTAAGTTGAGGGTTTTGTGAAAGTACCTGTTGCTGAAAACCTTCCAGATTGCCGGAAGCCTTAAAGGCATCCAGATGTGTGAGGTAACAAACGTTAATACGATTGTTTTCAACTTTTGAAATACCACAATAGCCGCCCTTAAACGTGTGAAGGCTTACCAAATCATCAGGCACATCGCCTTTATAATGACTTTTAATACCCATCCAGGGAGTTTTAGTACTAAAAAATTTTCGCGAAAGCGCAGCGTCTAAAACAGAGCGTTTTCCAAAACTGCCTATTACCAAATCACTGATAAATTGCTTGCCTGTGCGGCAGGTAATTGTAAATTGGTTATTCTGAAAGTTGATTTTTTCAACTGTATCCTGCGTCCACGCAGCACCCTTGTTTCTGGCCAGCTCGGCCAATTTTGAATCTAAACGATACCGGCTTATGCCAAAACCACCAAGTGGTAATTCGGTTTTAAGAGCATTTCCATTTATTGTTGTGAGTTGAAAGCGTTTTATACGTACAGCTCCCCATTGAAAAGGATCAATAGAAAGACTATTCCAATAGGGCAAAATCTCATTCGAGAGGTATTCTCCACAAACCTTGTGACGCGGATATGCATCTTTTTCAATAAGATGCACACGATAACCTTCCTGTAACAGATGAATGGCAGCGGTTAATCCTGCAAGGCCTGCGCCGACAATAACAATATTTAATTTCTTTTTCAATGCAGGCTGAAGATACTAATCATAAACTAATAAGGTCAATCTTTAAAGCACGTATTTTAGCGAAAACGACTAAAAAACAAACCTCCTGAAAGCAGATGCTCTCAGGAGGTTTTTTAAAATCCTGTCAAAAGGAAATTATCGTTTATAAATTATTGCCCCTCGCCAGCTTGTTGTTTAGCGTCGTTTACCATTTCCTGATTAGGAACGATGGCAAGAGTTACACGTCTGTTTTTAGAACGGCCTTCAGCAGTCTCATTTGTATATTTCGGTTGCTCTTCACCATACCATTGCGTTGTAAACCTGCCGGAAGCAATGCCTTGTCCTACTAAATAATTAGTAACTGCTTGTGCGCGATTTTTAGAAAGCGTCATATTATATTCGGCTGAGCCGGTACTGTCTGTATGACCTACAACCAAAACATTTGTTTGAGGATATTCCGTCATTACTTTTGCCAAACCGTTTAAGGTTTGTTGTGAAGCCGAATTGATGTTGTATTTATTGGTATCAAAATAAACACCACTATTCTCATCAAAATTCACGACAATACCATCATCAATACGCTCTACTTCAGCACCAGGGATTTCCTGTTCAATTCGCTTAGCCTGCTCATCCATACGCTTACCGATCACATTACCGGCAGCACCTCCTACTACACCACCAATCACAGCACCTAATGCGCCTCCATCTCCTTTGGTTCCCACGTTGTTACCGATAACAGCACCAATAATTGCACCACCGGCGGCACCTATTGCAGTACCTTTTTGTTGATTGTTTGCATTACGTGTCGCCTCACAAGAGGTTAAAAATGTTATAGCTACTGCCCAGATAGCAGCATGTTTCAATATAGATTTCATAAAATTCAATTTTTATTAATGATTAGGAACTAAAATTACCTGCATTCTAAATATCTAGTCTGATATTTTGGAAAAATTCATAACAATCTTAAAGGGCTTACCATCTACCTGCACAGTCTGTGTAAAAGTCAATTCATTATCTGATAAATAATTGATATTTAGACGGTAACCGGCATTATTCATTGTAGAATTCATCTTTTCGTCTGTAGGTTTCAGTAAGATATCATACGAAATAGCACTTTCCTGATCTGGAATACTCCAAACGAAGTAGCGCTTTCCGGGCGTACAAGTACCACTCACGATTTCATAGTTTCCGAAGTTATTATTCGGAATAAATCTCCAGGTACTTCCCACCATACATTCTGAAGAAACGTCTCCAAAAAGAGTTACGTCATATACTCCTGAAGCATTGTTATAATTAATGTTATCTAAATTCCAATAACCTTTAAGTGTCTTGCGCGATTGCTTAACTACCTCGCTTGTACCTCCACAGGAGATTAGTACAACACTTAAGATTAAGATGCTGATTATTTTTCTCATAAGAATTAGGGATTGATTTATTATTTATTATCTAAACAATCTGGATAATAAACTAATCAGGAATAAAACAATAAAAATAAAGAATAAGATTTTAGCAATTGATTCTGCACCAGAGGCTATTCCTCCAAATCCGAAGATTGCGGCTACGATTGCTATGATTATAAAAATAACGGTCCACTTAAGCATAATTGAAAAATTTTATCGGTTAGTAATGAAACAAAAGTAACAGGGCACTTCAATTTGAAAAGATTTATTAATAGTGTTTAACTCGCCGCTGTTAAAATCAGTTAATGAATAAAAGTTAAGGAGTTTGAACCAATAAAATTTTAACAAATGTTAGTCCAGTAACATTAATAAGCCCTGAGAGCCAGCAGGCTATCAACTATTTTGTGCTTTGGCAAATACTGAGACTCCAGGG
>CAYNMH010000064.1:19789-21285 GCA_964398145.1 uncultured Flavimarina sp.
TCTAGCGCCCAGTGTACCCCGGCTCCATAGGTTATAAGAGAAATCTGATCTCCCTCCTTTAGCCTTGTAGCCTTACCAAAAGGAATTGTAAAATATCCTTCGGGAACTTCTGCGCGAATAGTGCGGTAGAGCGCCTTATGTTCAAAAAATAAAACCGGGTTTGGATCTTCAATTGCCGTGGCCAGTAAGCCTTTTGCGTCTTGAGGAAACGCGGGATATACCACCTTTAAACCCGGGGTGTGAGTAAACCAAGCTTCGTTAGTCTGACTGTGAAAAGGCCCCGCTCCTACTCCCGCCCCACAAGGCATGCGTACTACCACGTCTGCAGGCTGCGCCCAGCGGTAATGGGATTTTGCCAGATAATTTACAATGGGGTTGAAACCGCTGCTTACGAAATCTGCAAACTGCATCTCAACTACTGCTTTAAAGCCATTTATAGCAAGCCCCATAGCCGTTTCTATAATGCCCGATTCACAAATGGGTGTATTGCGCACACTTTCTCTTCCGTACTTTTCAGCAAAACCTTCAGTGATTTTAAAGACTCCTCCGTATTCTGCAATATCCTGCCCCATTATAACCAGATTATTAAAGCGCTGCATAGCCTGGTCGAGACCGTCGCTAATGGCATCAATAAACCGAAGTTCAGAACTAGGCCCTGAGGGTTGAACAGCATTAAAAATGAAAGGCGCGTAGACATCCCTCAGTTCGAGAGACTCTGTAGAAATCAGTTCTTCTTCTGCAAAAGTTGCAGCTAAGGCCAGATCAATTTCATCCGAAACCTCAGAACGCATCAGCGCATCTTCGGTATCAGATAAAATTTGATTTTGTTTTAAAAACTGCCGGTAATTTTCAACGGGATCTTTCAGTCCCCATTCTGCCTGCAATTCTTCAGGGACATATTTAGTTCCGCTCGCTTCCTCGTGCCCGCGCATTCTGAAGGTTTTAAACTCGAGCAAAACCGGTCTGGGATTTTCGCGAACCGATTGTGCAATGGCATTTACCTGATTATAAACCTCCAGTACATTATTACCATCCACAATGTGACTTTCCATTCCGTAGCCTGCTCCCCTATCGGCCAAATCGGCACAACGATACTGTTCTGATGTTGGTGTTGAGAGTCCGTAGCCGTTATTTTCAATGCAAAAAAGCACAGGCAGATCCCATACTGAAGCGATATTTAAAGCTTCGTGAAAATCGCCTTCACTGGTACCTCCTTCTCCGCTAAAAACGGCAACCACTTTCTGCTCTTCGCGCAGTTTATGGGCAAGGGCAATACCATCGGCCACCCCAAGCTGCGGTCCCAGATGCGAGATCATCCCGATGATTTTATACTCCTGTATACCAAAATGAAAACTGCGATCCCTTCCTTTAGTAAAACCATTTCCTTTTCCCTGCCATTGGCTAAACAAACGCGCAAGAGGAATATTTCGACCGGTAAAAACACCCAGATTACGGTGCATAGGCAAAATGTATTCATCTTCCTGAAGAGCTGCGGT
>CAYNMH010000065.1:0-15497 GCA_964398145.1 uncultured Flavimarina sp.
TAATAATAATAGGCTTTACCCTCTCCTACGCTCCAGTAAAATCATCATCATTAAGCCCAGCATAATGCGCTCGCTGTCGCCTTCGTCCACTGGGCCTTCTTTGGTAACCTGAAATTTACGCCCAAAAAAGGAAGGCTGCTTTTTGAGTCGGGCGATTTTAGCTCCGCTTTTATCGGTTACTTTATACGCCGGGTTGAAAAAATACCCGGTAAGCATTCCCGCAACCGGCACTTCGCCAAACAGCGAATCGGCTACCTTGACCCATCCGTTTTCTTCTTCGATGGTATATTCCGGTGTGCCGTTGTCGTCTACGATTTGATATTTAGCTTTCCAGATGGAGCGCCAGCCCTTACGTACAATTTTACCAAACTCATTTCCGTTTGCATCGTAAAATGCATAAGCCGCTGAAAAATCGAGCCAGCGATCGGCTTTGATCGTATAATTGAGTTGATTTTGAGAGGTATCAGCATAAATTTTTATTTCCTCTTTCAGCTTAAACATCTTCTGTCGAATGTAACCTACGGTATGCCCATACGCATCGGTCGCGGTAAAATCATTAGAAAACGTACTGATACGGAACACAAAATCAATCGGAAATTGAAGGTTTTTCATAGTATGGTTGGCAATAATTTTTAGTCTTTTAGTTCTGCTTCATTTGTTATTGGCGCAGGTTTTACGCCGTAGGTATCCATCAGATACACGAGGCTGGTCATTGTGGCAGCGCCTAATTCAAGTTCGCGTTTGTTAACCGCATCAAAGGTATCGTTACTGGCATGGTGATGGTCAAAATACCGCTGCGAATCGGGACGAAGGCCGGCAAGCACAATACCTTCCTGTTTAAGCGGACCAATATCTGCACCGCTTCCGCCCAGTTCAAAAAAGTGAATCAAATAGGGTTTAAACAACGGAATCCAACTTTGGATTTGCTCAAAGTTGGCCGCATCGGCATCAAACGAAAAACCGCGTGGCGTAAAACCTCCTGCGTCACTTTCCAAAGCAAAAACGTGACGTTCGCCTTTTTCGGCAGCAACCTCAGCATATTTATTACCCCCGCGCAAACCGTTTTCTTCATTCATAAACAGCACCACGCGAATGCTGTGCTTGGGCTTGTAATTAGCAGCTTTCATCAGTCGCAACACTTCCATACTTTGAACAACCCCGGCACCATCATCGTGGCTGCCGTCTCCCAGATCCCAGCTGTCCAAATGCCCGCCTACAACCATAATTTGGTTGGGTTTTTCGCTTCCGGTAATCTCACCAATCACGTTAAACGAAGGCACATCTTCATAATTCCGGCAATTCATTTTTAAGTAGAACTGGGTGTCTTTATCCTTTTTCAGCATTTTACTCAACAATGCAGCCCCGTTGGTACTAATTGCCGCTGCGGGAATACGCTGCTCATTAGGCAGGTCACCGTAAGACATTGCGCCGGTGTGTGGCAGATCATCCATTCGCAAATTCATCGAACGCACGATCACACCCACCGCGCCGTATTTTGCAGCTTCACGAGCCCCGGAATACCGCTGATCGACACAACCTCCATAAGCAGAAAACGTCTGAATCAGATCGGCCTGCATAGGGCGGTTGTAAAAAACAATTTTACCTTTAATCTGACCTTCTCCATACTTGGCGAGATCCTCGAGTCCCTGAACTTCAATTACCGGAGCCGTGATGCCGTCTGCAGTAGTTGCAATAGAACCGCCGAGAGCGCAAACCGGCACATCGATGTTTCCGTCAGGGCCTGCTATCCAGACTTTTTCGGGAGCACCGCGTTCCCATTTGGGCACCATAACCGGCTGTAGCCAGACTTTATCAAGACCAATTGCTTCCAGCTCTGCCTTGGCCCACTTAACTGCTTTTTCAGCACCGGCGCTGCCGCTCAGGCGCGCACCAATATCGTTTGACAAGGCATCAAGCCATTCGTAGCTTTGACCGTCTAGTAAGGATAAATCGTAAAAATTGCGAAGTTGCACGGAGTCTTTTGTCGTTTGTGCCTGTACCTGCGTCAGGCCACAAAATACTACAAGGAATAAAGCTAGTTTTTTCAAAATTCTGTTTTTTAACTGTGGAATTCTAAAAATACTATTCTCCGCGGGTTAACAGGTATTCGAATGAAAAAAATGTTTGGGGTTTCGAGTTTTCGGTTTGAAGTCTCAGTTCACAGCTCACAGTCTCAGTAGGCAGTCGTTGGGCAGTCTTTATAAATACAGAATTGCCTACTGCCGGCTGCTACTGTCAACTTTTTCAGTATTTCTACTTTCTAATTCAAACCTGGTCCTCCCCTTCCAGCTCTTTACGATACTGGTCGATGTTGGCTTTGGTTTTTTCGTCGAGTTCGGGTTCTTTGATGTCTGTATATCCCGAAAGTTTTTCAAGTAGTATTTTGGCAAAAATCAATCGGGCGGTAGGCTTGTCGTCTGCCGGAATGATGTACCAGGGCGCGTGAAATTTGGAGGTATTGTTAATCGCTTCTTCGTAGCAACGCTGGTAGTCGTCCCAAAGTTTACGCTCCTTAAGATCGCCGGGTGAAAATTTCCAGTTTTTATTGGGTTTGTCGAGACGGCGCAGCAGGCGGTTTTTCTGTTCTTCTTTGGAAAGATTCAGGAAAAATTTAAAGATGATGGTTCCATTTTCGGCGATGTGTTGCTCAAAATTGTTGATTTGCTCAAAACGCTTTGCCCAGAAAGCCTCATCAATATCAGCGACGCTATCGATTCCCGGAATGTTTTCGCCCAAAATATACTCCGGATGCACGCGGGTAACCAAAACGTTCTCGTAATGGGTTCTGTTAAAAATACCAAATTTTCCCCGAGCCGGTAAGGCTATATAATGCCGCCACAGGTAATCGTGACCCAGCTCAAGTGAAGTGGGCACTTTAAAACTATGCACCACAAGTCCGCGGGGATTCAAATTCTTAAACACTTCGCGAATCAGACTGTCTTTCCCGGCTGTATCCATCCCCTGAATGCAAATGAGTACGGCATACTTCCCGTGAGCGTACATCGCGTTTTGAATCTCGGCAATAGCTTTACTCACCTCATCAAGTTCGTCTTCAAGCTCGCTTTTTTTGCCAAAATCCTCGTGGGTTTGATAGTCTGAAAGTTTTATGGGGCCGGTAACCTGATAATCTGCTGCCTTCATAATTGCTGAATTTATTTGCTTGCGAACAGTTTTACGTCTTCCTCTGAAACTTCGCTTCCGCCTAAAATAATAAGTCGTTCCACCACATTGCGCAGTTCGCGAATGTTCCCTGTCCAGTCGTATTCCTGAAGTTTTTTAACTGCGTTGGGCGTAAAATTTTTAATAGCCGTTCCCTGTTCCTGAGCTACTTTAGTAGTAAAATGCGTTATCAAAAGCGGGATATCATCCCGGCGCTCGTTAAGCGCAGGCACGGGAATAAGAATCACCGCCAGGCGATGGTATAAATCTTCCCGAAATTTGCCCTCTTCGATCTCCTTTTTCAGGTTTTTATTGGTTGCCGCCAGTACGCGTACATCGACCTTGATGTCTTTATCACTACCTACCCGCGAAACTTTATTTTCCTGTAAAGCTCGTAACACTTTAGCCTGTGCCGAAAGGCTCATATCCCCTATTTCATCGAGAAATATAGTTCCGCCATTTGCAGCTTCAAACTTCCCGGCGCGGTCTTTATTCGCCGAAGTAAAAGCACCTTTTACGTGACCAAACAATTCGCTTTCTATTAATTCTGAAGGGATAGCGGCACAGTTCACCTCAACCATAGGCCCCGTTGCGCGCTCGCTTTTTTCATGCAGCCAGTGCGCCACCAATTCTTTACCCGTACCGTTAGAACCGGTGATGAGTACCCGGGCTTCCGTGGGCGCGACTTTTTCGATGATTTCTTTAATTTTCAGAATAGGCTCGCTTTCGCCAATCATCTCATACTGTTTGCTTACTTTCTTTTTGAGACGGGTATTTTCTACTACCAGATTTTTTCGGTCTAAAGCATTGCGCACGGTATTGAGCAGGCGGTTAAGATCGGGTGGCTTGGAAATATAGTCAAACGCTCCCAGCCGCATGGTGTTCACCGCAGTATCGAGATCTCCGTGACCCGAGATCATCACTACCGGAATTTCAGGCTTGATTTTTTTAGTGGCTTCAAGTACTTCAACGCCGTCCATTTTCGGCATTTTAATGTCGCAAAGCACCAGATCGTAATCGTTGTCCTTGATTTTTTCCATGCCTTCCAGACCATCTTCGGCTTCTTCTACCTGATAGTTTTTATTTTCTTCGCTTAAAATTTTATTGAGAACCCGGCGAATTGCGGCTTCATCTTCAATGATTAAAATCTTTGACATGTCTAAAATTTAAATTTAACGCCTGATCTAAAATAAACCGTGTTAGCACTGTTTATCGTGTAGATATCTTCACGGGTATTGTCCCGAAGCCTGAAATCATTGGTAATTGAATAACTTCCGTAAGCATAATATAGCAAATGCCTGGTAAAATAATGCTCGTAACCCAGACCTCCCAGCACAACCGTCATCGAAATATTTTCGGCGGTACGCCCGTCAATAATCATATTGTTTTGAATGTTCGCAAAAAAGTTGTCAAGTGTAAAAAAAGCCTGCAACGCATCTTTATGATTGTCATTCAAATAGTGACGTATATTGGTTTTTGGAACACCTAAGGTATAGGTCCAATTGGGATGAAATTCCCGGTAGTAATTCACAATGGGAAGCGGAAAATTACGTCCCGGTGTACTGGAATAGTCCAACCCAAAAATCCAGCGATAGGGCTTACCTACTTCTGCATCTTTCATATCATTTATAGCGTAAACCGAAGCCGTATAAATCCAGTCATCTGCTACCAGACTGCCTTCGAGATTGGAGTTGACACGTGCACCGGTTTTGACGCCCACACGCCAGTTTTCATTGAGTTTCCAGGTATAGCCCAAATAACCTTCAATGCGATGCAGGGTTCCTACTTCCTGTAAATTAAAACCTGCCGGAACCGGATCATTGATATCGATATTGGTATTGCGGTACTCAAACCCGGCCACTAAGATTTTATTCAAATCCTTATCGAGCGGGATGGGCACCTGAAGCAACGCCCTAAAACGCCCTACCGTATTATTAGATTTGCTGAATGGAATATGCATATATTCCACACGGGCAATGTCTGTAGTTTGTGCACGGGTTAACGCACACATTCCGAAAAAAGTTATAACTACTAAAAGATATTTAGGCATCAGATTGGGGTTGAGGGGGTGTGGTGGGATAAAAATGTACATCGCGTTGCGGGAACGGGATGGTAACTTTATTAGCCCTGAATTGTTCGTCTATGCGAAAGCGAAGCTCACTCTTAATACGCGGATCAGAAAAGCTATCATTAATAAAAAAATAGATTCCAAAATTTAGAGAGGAGTCTGCAAAGTCTTCAAATAATACAAAAGGTTTCGGACTTTTTAAAATTCCGTTTTGCTTTGCAGCACATTCCAGCAGGATTTTACGTACCAAAGCGGTATCGCTTCCGTAGGCAACTCCTACTTTTACTGCTTCGCGGGTGGTGCGGTGATTTTGGGTATAATTATAGACAATGTCGCTTATAAAATGGTGATTGGGAATTATAATCACCTTATCATCACGGGTAAGAGCCCGCGTCGTGCGCAGTTTGATCTCAAAGATTCGTCCCACCTTACCATCAATTTCCACAACATCTCCTACTGAAAGGGATTTATCTACCATAATAAAAATACCGCCAATAATATCTGTAAATAAATCCTGTAAGGCCAGACCTAAACCTACAAATAAGGCTGCTGAAGCGGTGAGCAACACCGTGATATCTACTCCCGAAGCACTTAAGGTGAATAGTACAACGGCAATGTAAACGATGTACCTGATAAACTTAAAAATGCTTTTAAATTTAAGTTCATTCTCCGTATCCATTTTTCGGGTAATGAGACTGCGAATAAGCCTCAGTACCACCGTGGCCACAATAAAAGCTATAATAACCAGTAACAGATGGCCAATCGTAAGGTTTATAGGGTTTGTTTCAGAGCCAAAGTGAAACCCGAAATTCAAAAAATCTTTGATGGTTTCCCAGATATCCTCGGGGAGTTCTTTGGCCGTTTCAGCACCTTCTTTCAGTGTTTCCTTAAGTTTATCCTGAATCATTTTGCTAGTACTTAATCCACTTTAGAATTTCCTTATAGGTAGGCTTTTTGCCATACATCAAAATTCCTACCCGGTAAATTTTTGATCCAAACCATACCGTAAACATAAAAGAAGCCACCAGAATACCTATCGAAAGAGCTAATTGCCACCAGGGCACGCCAAAAGGTATGCGCATTAACATCACGATGGGTGAGGTAAGCGGGATCATTGAGAAGGCTGTTGCAATAGAGCCATCGGGATTTTCAATAACGGCAAAAAAGCCTACATAGATTGCCAGCATCAGTGGCATGATTACCGGAAGCATAAATTGTTGCGTATCGGTCTCGCTGTCTACCGCGGCTCCTATTGCTGCATAAATGGAGCTGTATAGAAAATAACCTCCTATAAAGTAAATCAAAAAGAAAAAGGCCAGTTTGAGCAAAGGCAGGTTTAAAATATCGAGCACCACCAGTTCTATTTTGTCAACACTGGTCACCGCCATATTTCCTACAGCAGACTGCTCTCCCACGGGACTTAAATCAAGAAACAAGGCTAAAAATAGAAGGAGGCCGCCCCCTATTAGTAACCAGATAGCAAACTGCGTGATACCGGCTAGCGTGGTACCTATGATTTTACCCATCATCAATTTAAAAGGCTTTACCGAAGAGATAATCACTTCAATGATGCGGTTGGTTTTTTCTTCAATGACTGATCGCATCACCATATTCCCATAAATAATGATAAACATCATCAGTAAATATCCTGCTCCACCACCGGCTCCGGCTTTAATCCAGCTTGAGATTTTAGAAGTGCGCTCTCCCTGAAAATCTTCAATACTTACCGAAACCTGAGTCTGTGATTCATCTATCAAATCGAGATCAACCCCGCGATCCAGTAATTTTTCATTGGTTAATTTATTCTCCAGTTGTTCTTCTATACCCTCTAAAACGGAAATCGCAGGTGCTTCATTGCCATAAAAACGCACTCCGGAAGTATTATTCTTGATATTCTGCGGGATGTAAAGCAGCCCAAAATAATTTTTATCTTCTACTTCACTCTTGGCGAGTTCAATTCCTGCCGGAGAAAGATCCAGAAATTCAATATCTGTTGTGCTTTCAAATTCCTTATAAAACAAGCCGCTTTCATCAACCACCACAATGGTCTGTTTCCCTGCCTGGTTGAGGCTGGTGAGATAGGTAATCAACATAATCATGCCCACGACAATCAACGGACTTAGAAAAGTCATAATGATAAACGAGCGGTTGCTTACCCGGGCTTTATATTCTCTTTTGATTATTAAACCTAAAGCTCCCATTAATTTGCAGTTATGGTTTGAATAAAAATATCGTCTACTGTAGGAATCACTTCTTTAAAATGATTGATCAATCCTTTGCCCGTAAGATAATTTAGCAAGTCATTTGAAGTTTGCCCCTCAGGTATTTTAACCCGGAGTTTGAGATCATGCTCATTAATCGTTCTAAACTTCGCCGGACTAATATCCCAGTGATCAGAAAGTTCAGTGAGTATCTCCTTGTGCAAATGTTCCCGGCTTGCTGCCGTATCATCCCGGGTTTCCACACCGATCTCATACGTATTGGTACGAAATTCTCTTTTGATATCAATAAGCTTCCCATCGAGCACCTTATTACTTTTGTGCATCAAAGCGATATGATCGCACATTTGTTCTACAGATTCCATACGATGGGTCGAAAAAAGAATGGTTGCCCCGTCGTTTCTTAGCTGAAGGATTTCGTCTTTTATAAGACTGGCATTTATGGGATCAAAACCACTGAAAGGCTCATCAAAAATGAGCAATTTGGGACGATGCAAAACCGTAACGATAAACTGAACTTTTTGGGCCTGGCCTTTTGACAGTTCCTGGATTTTTCGGTTCCACCAGTCCATCATCCCCAGCCGTTCAAACCAGTATTTGCTACGCTTCTGAGCATCTTCTTTGCTTAAACCTTTCAGCCGGGCCAAATAAATAACCTGCTCTCCCACTTTCATCGATTTGTACAGGCCACGTTCTTCCGGCATATACCCGATCTGCATAACGTGCTTGGGATCTAGCGGTTCTCCATCTAAAAAGACACGACCGGCATCGGGCATGGTAATTTGATTAATAATACGTATCAATGTGGTTTTACCGGCGCCGTTAGGCCCTAAAAGGCCAAATATGCTGCTTTTAGGAACTGCAATGGAAAGGTCATTAAGGGCTGTATACGAACCGTATTGTTTTTTAATATGCTCAGCAACAAGAAGGTCTGTCATCAATACTCAGGATCAAAATAAGGTAAAAGGCTCTGAACTCATTTTAAAAAAAGTTGAAACCGTTCGGGATTAAAAAGAAATACATTCTTAGAATCGCTCAAAGATATTGAAAAGCTAACAGCCTAAGGGCTAGTTAAGAATTATTTATAAGCCGGCAGGATAAAGAACCGGTTAACCGGCTTTAAAGAAATTTTGAAATACTTCGCGCATAAACGACTACAGAGAGGATGTTAAGATGGAATTATCCCAAAACAAAAACCCACCCTCAACGTAAATTAAGGATGGGAAAAAAATTGCTATGAAAAAGAAAAATATCACTAACTAGTGATTAGTGATGTTCAAATATACACTTTTTTCCTAAAAACTTCTTAAAATCTAAGAAAACATGTCTTTTACCTTTTCAAAAAATGATTTATCCTCCCGTTGAGGTTGAGGTGAGAAGCGTTCATCATCGAGCATATTTTCAAAAAACTCGCGTTGTTCTTTGTTGAGATTTTTTGGTGTCCAGACATTTACGTGAACCAGCAGATCTCCTTTTCCATATCCGTTTATTGAAGGAATACCTTTACTGCGCAGTCTGAGAATTTTCCCACTTTGAGTGCCTTCATCAATTTTGATACGTACTTTACCGCTTACTGTGTCTATTTCTTTACTGGTTCCCAGGATAGCTTCGGGGACACTGATGTATAAATCGTAATGCAGATTATCCCCTTCGCGGCTTAAAGTCTCATGTTCTGCCTCTTCAATCACGACGAGTAAATCTCCGGGCACCCCGTTATTTCCGGGAGCTTCATTTCCTTTTCCGGTTACTTTGAGCTGCATGCCATCTACCACGCCGGCAGGTATCTTGATGGAAACCGTTTCTTCTTCGGTTTTCATACCCTCAGCATCTGTATCTGCGGCTTTTGATTCAATGATCTGCCCGCTACCTCCACAGGTAGTACAGGGCGAAGCCGTTTGCATTCGGCCCAAAATGGTATTGGTGACACGAGTTACCTGGCCACTTCCATTACAGGTAGTACAGGTTTTATATTTAGTTCCGGAAGCCTGTTTTTTTCGCTTAACTTTAACTTTCTTTTCGGCGCCATTAGCAATTTCTTCGAGGGTAAGTTTTACGCGAATGCGCAAATTGCTTCCTTTAGTTCTACGCTGACCGCCAAAGCCACCGCCAAAACCGCCAAAGCCACCACCGCCAAAGGCACTTCCGAAAATGTCACCAAACTGGCTGAATATGTCATCCATATTCATACCGCCGCCGCCAAAGCCACCGCCTTCAAAGGCCTGATGACCATATTGATCGTAGCGTGCGCGCTTGTTTTCGTCACCCAGAACTTCATAAGCTTCTGCGGCTTTCTTAAACATATCTTCAGCTTTCTCGTCTCCCGGATTTTTATCAGGGTGGTACTCAATCGCCTTTTTACGATAAGCCTTTTTTATTTCTGCCGCTGTGGCATTTTTGCTGATTCCCAGTATGTCGTAATAATCTTCTTTCATCCCGCTATCTTCTTCTTAAATCGTTAGTTGTTCTACTATCCTGCTTCTTATTGCCCTACGACCACTTTTGGGTATCTGATGATCTTGTCGCCCAGTTGATATCCTTTTTCCACAACATCAACCACTTTTCCTTTAAGACTGTCTTTGGGAGCAGGTATTTGCGTTATCGCTTCGTGAATTTCCGCATCAAAATCGTCTCCTTCCTTCACTTCCATTTGCTTTAAACCTTTAGATTTTAAGGTTTCACGCAATTTATTGCTAATAAGATCCACGCCTTTTTTAAGGTTTTTATCTTTGGCCTTGTCAATCTCAACCCTAGCGCGGTCAAAATCATCAAGTACCGGCAGCATAGCCTGCATCACTTCCTGGCCCGCTGTTTTGAACATTTCAATACGCTCTTTTCCGGTACGGCGTTTGTAATTTTCAAATTCAGCAAACAAACGCAGAAATTTATCTTTTTCCTTTTCCAGTTCGTCTTTATAACGCTTTAAATCATCTTCCTCATTAGTAATATCTTCCTGAGCATTGGCCTCGCTCTGGCCTTCGGTATGGCTATCTGCTGTAAGATTCTCTTCGTTTTCGTTAAGAATCTCCTCTTTATGTTCTGAACTCATAGTTTTCGCTTTACTTCAAAATTTTTCTTTAAGAGGCAAAAGTACTGCCATTAATATAAAAATGTCAAAATGTCACCGCATATATTTTATAGATTATTTAAGAAGAACTGCTCGTGATTCTGTTAATTTTACGGCTTAATTAACACTAAAAAAATATCCTAATGAAAATTAAATTACTAAGCCTGTTTACTATGGCTGTGTTATTTACAGCTCTAGTCTCTTGTAAAAATGAAGCCAAAAATGAGACGGAAGCCGGTGATGCAGAAGCAGCTGCAGAAGCATCTACGGAAGCCTCCAAATTTATGGTTGACAAAAACGAATCTACCATTGACTGGCAAGGTGCTAAACCTACCGGAACCCATACCGGTACTGTAAATCTTGAATCTGGCGTGATACGTATGGAAGACAGTGTATTAAGCGGAAGCTTTTTAATCGACATGACTTCAATCGTGGTTACCGATCTTGAAGGTGATCAAAAAGGCAACCTGGAAGATCACTTAAAAGGTACTGTTGAAGGAAAAGAAGGCGATTTCTTTAACGTTCAAAAATATCCTACCGCAGCTTTTGAAATCACTGGGGTATCTGAAAAGGATGGCAAAAAAATTATGTCTGGTAACCTTACTTTGAAAGAAACCAAGAAAAACATAGAATTTCCTGTGATGTACGAAGTAGCCGGAAACACCATGACGCTTAAATCTGAGCCCTTTACCATCGACCGTACGGAATGGGGTGTAAATTATGGATCTAAGTCTGTTTTTGACAATTTAGGTGATAAATTTATCAACGACGAGATTGAATTGGAATTTACTATTGTTGCTACACAACAAATGTAAACTCCCTAAAAATGAAATTTAGAAAGCTGCCTGATCAGGCAGCTTTTTTTATGCCAGCAAATCTCTTAGTGCTTCGTGTAACTGCCTGAACTTAAAATCGTAAATCGTCTCCGTTTTAGTACTGGAAACCTTTTGACTTTCCAAAATTATTGCCGCCATTTCCCCTAACAGGAGTTTTAGCATAAATGCAGGTACTTTAGGTAAGAACAGCGGTTTATTTAAAACTTTTGCAGCCTCCCGGGTCAGGGTTTTATTGGTTACCGGGTTTGGCGCCACGGCATTATAAATACCTTCGTGCCCGTTAAGGGCAATAGCCTTAAAAATACCGGCAAGATCTGTAATGTGAATCCAGGACTGCCATTGCTCCCCATCTCCCAGCGGGGCTCCTACATACATTTTGATTGGTTTTATCAATTTCTCAAGTGCACCGCCCTGTTCTGCCAGGACCACACCTACCCGAACTTTAGATACCTTGATATTTAATTCCTTAAACCGGTCTGCCGCCTGTTCCCAGGCCTGTACTACATCACCTAAAAAACCGGAGTTGTAGTTGGGGTACTCTTCTGTATAGATTTCCGTTTTGGAAGAAGGATAAGCCCCTATCGCACTGGCCGAGATGAAATGGGTTACCTGATGCTCGTTTTGCTTTAAAGTGTCATAAAGCAATCCCGCAGTATCTATTCGGCTTTTTAAAATCACTTTCTTATATTCATCGGTCCAGCGCTCTGCGATACTGGCACCGGCCAGGTGAATGATGGCAGAAACTCCCTCAAGGCAGGCTTCATCTATGGTTTGTGTTTTGGCGTCCCAGTAAAATCCTTTATAATTCGGTTTTTGCTCCAGCTTTTCACGGCTTGTGGTGAGGTAGTGTACATCAATGCCTTCCTGATGTAACTGTGCAGTCAAATGTTTTCCTATAAGTCCGGTAGCGCCGGTAATTAAAACGGTCATATGCTTATTTTTTACCAAGTTAGCATTAAGCAATTATCTGCGAGGCCTTTTTTAAATAGGTTTAACAGCCAAATGTTTTATCCTGTGCAGACGGCTTCAAAACAGATTGGTGTAACTTGCAGAACCCTATTATTTTTGATTTACTATGAAAAATCTGCTCTTGGCTCTTCTATCAGGAATTTTGCTGGCGCTGGCCTGGCCTACTTATGGCTTTCCGGTACTATTGTTTTTCGGTTTTGTACCTCTTTTGTGGATGACTGAAAATCTTTTGGCCAGTTCAAAAACCAGAACGGGGCTTCGCATCTTTGGCTGTGTATATGTTTCCTTTTTCAGTTTCAACATCTTAACAACCTGGTGGCTGTATAACTCTACCGGATTTGGAATGTGGTTTGCAGTTTTGGCCAATGCCTTATTAATGAGCTTTGTCTGGTTATTTTACATCCGCATTCGCAGGCGATTTTCACTCAATTTAAGCCTGGTCTTTCTTACTGCCATGTGGATGCTGTATGAGTTTATGCACCTCAACTGGGAATTTGCCTGGCCCTGGCTTAATCTGGGCAACGGCTTTGCCAGTTATGCGCATTGGATTCAGTGGTATGAATACACAGGCACCTTCGGCGGGACGCTTTGGGTTTGGGTGGTTAATGCGTTTCTGTTTAAAGCGCTTTTAGATTATAAAATTGCAGGAGACCGAAAAAAACCCCTTAAATCGGCTGTTTTTGCAACGCTTTTTGGCGTTATTCCCATAGGTATTGGTCAGGCTATATACTATACCTATATCGAGGCTGAAAATCCGGTGGAAGTTGTGTTGCTACAACCCAATATTGATCCCTATACCGAAAAATACAACACCACCAATGAACGCATTGCCGATCTGCTGTTTGCCCAGGCAGATTCGGTGCTTACGCAAAAAACCGATTTTCTTATCGCTCCGGAGACCGTATTGGCTGAAGGTGCCGGGGTAAATCTCAAGGATTTTGATTACAGCAGGGAACACGAACGGGCGATGGCCTTTTTAAAAAACTATCCCAACCTGAATTATCTCGCTGGCATTCAGTTTTTCCGGCTTTATGATGATCCCGATTCCATTCTACCCACCACCAATTACCTGGGAAATGACCGTATTGGCAATCCGGTTTATGCCGACTTTTTCAATTCCGCTTTTATGCTTAACAGCGAAGATGTCTCACAGATTTATCACAAGAGTAAACTGGTGGTCGGGGTTGAAAATTTCCCCTATCAAAGTGTTTTAAAACCCCTGCTGGGCGATGTTATGATCGATCTGGGCGGAACGGTTTCTATGAAAACCATTCAGAAAGAGCGAAGTGCTTTTAAAGGGATAAATGGGGTGCGTGTAGGCCCGGTAATTTGCTACGAATCGGTTTTTGGGGAATTTGTAACCGGTTATGTACAGGAAGGAGCCGGGTTTCTTGCGATCATCACTAACGACGCCTGGTGGGGAGATACGCAGGGACACAAACAGCATCTGGCTTATGCACGTTTACGGGCTATAGAAACCCGCCGAAGCATCGCCCGCAGTGCCAATACCGGAATTTCAGCGATAATTGACCAGAAGGGAGATATCACTAAGCAGCTGGGTTATGAGCGCAGGGGAAGTGTAACAGGAACGCTCAACCTCAATACAGCTCAAACCTTCTATGTAAAACATGGAGATTACCTGGCCCGAATAGCTTTTGCTGTTGCATTGGTTCTGTTTGTTTGGTCATTTTTTAAAACGAAACGGCGTGAACCTATTGCCCGCGATAATAAATAACGGTGCTGATGGTTTTAAGCAGGATATTTAAATCCAGAAAAAAAGAACGGTGCTTGATGTAATAAAGATCGTACTGCAATTTTTCGAGCGAATCGTCTATAGACTCTGCATAACGGCCGCGCACCTGCGCCCAGCCCGTAAGACCCGGCTTAACCACGTGGCGTATTTCATAAAAGGGTATTTCTTCGGAAAGCTTTTGCACAAAAACAGGACGCTCGGGGCGGGGACCAATAAGACTCATCTCTCCCCGAAGAATATTTATGCATTGTGGGATTTCATCGATACGCATATTGCGCAGGATTTTCCCGAAAGGGGTAATGCGTCTATCCTGTTTAGAAGCCCAGCGAGCCCCATCAGATTCAGCATCGGTAACCATGGTTCGGAATTTTAGAATCTCAAAGACTTTCCCGTTCATCCCCACCCGCTCCTGACGGTATAACAAAGGCCCGCGGTTCGCAACTGCATTTCCCAACAGGATTAGAGGTAGTACTGCTATAGAAAGTGCCAGTACCAGGATGGCAAATACCGCATTAAAAAATCGGCTGATAAAGAGGTAGAAGCGATTTTTATTGCTTCGGCTAAACGGGAAGTATTTATAAAAATCGCGCTCCACATGTTGTACCGGCACGCGATGGGTAATTTCCTCATAAACCTGTGTATATTCGCGGATGGGAAAACCTGATTCCAAAAGTTTAAGCAGCTTATTGTAAAGCTCTACGCTCACCCCTTTTGAGGTGCTCGCCACCACAATTTCAGACACCGAATATCTTTTGATGGATTTAATCAATTCCCCTACTTCAATAGCCTTTAACCTTCGATCAAAACCGGACGGATTGATTGTATCGGTATTTACAAAACCAATAACCCGGTAATTGGGATCGGCTTTATGCAGGTTTTCGGAAATGAGATTGATGTCGAAACTATTACCTACCAGGACAATCCGCTTGTTAAAGCGCGGAGCAGAAATAAGGCTGATATAGGCATAACGCCACAGAAGAAGTCCGCCTACAATCGCCAGAAAAAAGATGACGATTTGCAAACGGTTTGCGGGAAGGACTGGCGTAAAATAGGGAGTGAGTATGTAAAATAAAACGGTGGAACTCGCAGCCAGTATTCCGCTTTTTAAAGTGCTTTGAAAAGAAGCCGCTTTTTGCAGGTCATACAGCTCAAAGATTGCCGCAAAAAGAAAATAATAAAAAATAAGCAGGATAAACCAGGACCAATACGTAGTAGAAAAGTAGAAATAATCAAAGTTGAATACTACCGATACCAGCTCTAGTGTCAAAAAGATAAACACGATATCAAAAAGTCGCAGTAATACCTTTCGCTCTGATATCTCAAAATGGATTTTAGGAATCCAATTCATTTAGGGGCTGCTTTGAGACAAATATAACGTATTTCAGTTCAAAAGCTTAAGCCATAGTTGTTTTACGTGTGGCCAATTGTA
>CAYNMH010000065.1:15597-20259 GCA_964398145.1 uncultured Flavimarina sp.
GTTTGTAGTGTTTAAAAACACATTAAAATCTTCCGAGCGGGCGACCCAATCCTGCTTCGAAAGCTTTCCGGTAAATTCGACGGGCAGATTATGCATGGCAGCGTATTGCCTGCATGCCTCAAGACTTCCGTCTTTATCCGGCCCAACCATCGTGAGTTGCGTTTTCGGATAGATCCGGACTAATTCTTCAACCAGTTTCAGGGCTAAAAACGGATTGTAAATGGAAGCAAAAGACCGCACCCAGAGTATTTTGGGGAATTCGGGGTCCCGGTTGCTTTTAAAGGAGTACTGTTCTAAATCTATGGCATTCGGAATAATTTCAACATTTGTAAAACCCGCGTACTCAAATTCTGTTTTTAAATACGAAGAAGGGGCACAGTTGACCCAGCTATTTTTGAATAAAAAGCGGGAGGTCTTCGAACTCTTGGTTAAGCGTTTAGGCAAATCTCCGCCGTGAAGAATAGGAATGTATTTCAGATTAAAAAAATGACAGAGACGCCCGGCAGCATACGCATACCAGAAATTTGCAGTACTGTAGGTATCTATAAGAACATAATCCACACGCTTCCGGGATTTGATCAGCGTTAGGATCATTTCCAAAAAGCGTAATATTTTAGACTTTTTAGAACTTGCGTAAATCACTGTAAAGCCTTCTCCCTCCAGCAAAGGGCCTAAAGTGTCAATACCTGTAGGGGTAAAACCTTTAGCTGCTAATTTGTTTCCCAGATAGAGAATCTTTCTTTTCATGGATTACATTTAAGAGGGATAGGGCGTAAATAAGAGCCGGCGCAGCCACACGCATTGAAGAGTGATTTATAGTCAGAAACCAAAACCCCAGAAAGGAATAAAACAGGTAATTTTTTCGGTTGCCTATTCGGTAAAACAGCGGAGTAACAATAAGTATGATCAATGCTAGAAGACCAAATATACCGTGTTCCGAAAGCAGCCTACTGATTTCATTGTGGGAAGCCGCTAATATATCGAGTTTTTCTTCCCGGTATTCCCGTGTTTTCCCCACCCCTATGCCCATTACGGGATTATTCATAAAAAATGTGAGCTCTGAGGTAATCAACTCCTGCCTTCCTGTAGATAAATCTTCTTTAATACGCCCGGCCGCGTCTTTATTGGCGTATCGTAAATCAATAAGTCCCATCGTACGTACCGACGAAATAAGCCAGGTTATTGCTATTGCGCCCCCTAAAACCATAAGATAAAACGAAATAGCGCTCTTCTTGCGGGCTGGGACTCCCTGAAAATAAATTACGATAAAAGCGATGCTTATTAGGGCAGCAGTAAGCACCCCACCCCTTGAAAAGGTAATAATCGCCCTGTAGGTCAAAAACATCAGCAAGCCCAAATTCAAAAAAAATACAAGCTTATTTCTGCTATTTACAAAAATCTGAACCACCAAAACAAACATGCCCAGACCCAGTGCTGTCGCGACCTGATTAGGCCCATACCCTCCGGACAGGGCAAAGTTGGACTGGGTTCCATTAAGAACTTCCCGCGTATCGGGCGTGTAAAACAGTAAATAAATACCCAGGGATAGAACCGGCATCAAGAGACACCACACCACATAGTGAAGTTGGGTTCTGGTAATACGCCGGTCGTGACAATACAAAGCAGCTATTCCCAGACAGAAAGGTCCGCTTAAATTAAAGATAATTGCCTTGCGTACATTCGTATCAAAATTAAGCGTTGAAGCTGCGTAAATCACCCCAGGAATAAGTAATAACAAATACAACCAATAGGGTGCCGATTTACGGGAGGTTCCGCTAAAGGATAAGCCTAACAGAATAAAACAAATAACCGAATACTTACCGGCCTCCCACGGAATGATGCTGCCCCCGGTCATTCTGAAAAAAACCTCTCCTGCGGTCATATAGGCAGCAGCAAGAAGCGCCTGGTTTTGTTTGTTACCCGATTGAAAAATCCAGAGCACAAAAAAAATAATGGAGCCTAAAAAATAAAACAAACCTAAAAACCGAAACACATAAATAGCAAAACCGATCCCGATATGCAATGCCACCAGTTGCAGGTATAATTTGTTATGGTTTTTAAAGAATTTCAGCATACTTCAAAAGGACTTTCTGTATCACCTTTTGTTCCCCGTATTCCAGAAGAATCCGATCTTTTAATTTTTTTGTGCCTTTCTCAGAGGTTTTGTCCAAACCTATTGCCGCAATGGCCTCAGCCAACGCTTCAGCATGTTGAGGCGGAACCAGCTTGCCAAAACCTCCTAATACTGCTTTGCATTGCCCAACATCTGTAGCAACAACAGCTAAACTAGCCTGAATGTATTCGAGCAGGGCCAAAGGTAAACCTTCCGAATCTGAAGATAGAACACCACTATCAAAATGCGGTAAAATGGCAGACATTTTTAGGTAGGTATCGTGATAAAAAACGCTTGTTGAGAAGGGCTCCGCTTCTATACGCTTAAGGATTGATTCTGCATAAAGACTATCGGGCGCTGATCCAAAAAGGTGTAAGGTGTACGCCGAATCCTGTTTCAAAACCAGTTTAAAAGCATCCAAAAGTAGATGATGATTTTTTTGAGGCCTTAAATTGGCCACACAAACCAAGCGTTTCCCCTTAACTCCCGAAATCTTAAAGTCTGCATCAAAGGGCAGAGCTTCCGCTATAAAATTTTTAATGTAAAAGGTCTTTTCAACTTTCAGGTTTTCTTTTGACCAAAGAGCTAGTTTTTCATTGACTGCAAAAACAGCATCAAAAAACCGACTGAATTGCTTCAATACACCAGTTTTTCGCGCATCTAAAAACTCACTTTTTCCGTAATGATCGTGCCAGATTAATTTAAGACCGGGCGTAACCAGCTTGACCAAAGCCCCAATAAAATAACTGCTCCCGTGTGCCTGAATAATTTTAATTTGATGCTTTTGAATAAAACGCTTCAGTCGCAATACGGCCAAAATATCCAATCGCCGCTTTCGCTTCAGAAACAAATACGGAACTTCGGGATCAACCATTGTCTCTAAATTGCCTTCTTTCCGCGTGACACAAAGTGCAGACACGGCTATACGTTTATGCAGGGCATTCGCATAGTTTACCGCCATACGCTCGGCGCCGCCAATTTCTAAACTATCTATAAGTTGTAGTACCCGCATCAGCTAGAGCATTTTTTTGATTTCGGTGTCAAAACGCTCCAGCGAATACTGCCGTGACCATTCAGAAGCTTCGGCAGCCATTGTTTTAAGCTTGGTTTTGTCAAGCAAATGTTCCTCAACCTTTTGGGCGTCGCTATCTAAATCAACCTGTAAAAGCACGCCCCGTTTTCCGAAATCGAGCATCCATGGCACACAGGAAACCGAAGTAGCAATAGGAATTACGCCCCACCACATCGCTTCGGCCACCGCTTTGGGCCAGCCCTCACTTTTTGAAGGCAAAATCAAAAAGTGACTCTTATTGTAAGCTTCTTTAAGGGCTTCTGAAGTCTGATTTCCGTGTAAAAACAATTGGCGTTCTACCTTTAATTCTTTAGCCTTTTTATTCAATTTTTCGCGTTCAGGTCCTTCCCCGTACACATGCAATTCTGAAGGAAATCCACGTTCGATTAATTCGGCTACCAATGCTAAAGCGTACACGGGTTGTTTGCCGGGCGCAAGACTTCCTACAAAAAGGAAACGCAGGGGTAAATCGTACTTACGTTTTGGGATTTCGGCTTTATCTTTTTCACTATAAGAGGCCGTAAAAAACGCTTTGACATTGGGGCTCTGATTGGGCCATTCCCCATAGACCACCACCTGCATATTTTTGGTCAAAATGGTATTGCTTAAAATCCATTTCTGAAAGCGGTAGCTCCAGGGCTGTTTTGCTCCGGGCTTCCAGTTGCCCGCGTATTTTGCTGTTTTGGGTTTATACGGAAAGAAAATCTGAACCAATGCCCCCAGCAAACCCATATTCCCGGGACAACGCAAATGGATGTGATCTGCCTCCTGCATGGTTTTGTAAATAATTTTTAGAATTGACGGAAGCAGGATCAACGTTTTAAAAACGGATTGTATTCTCAGCACATCAAAATCAGGAACTCGTCTAAAATCGAGCTGCTTTACACGATACGGCAAATCTATAGCTCCCGGTTTTTCTGAACTGAATGTACCCAGGACCAGAACCTCATCTACGTGCTGAAACCAGAGGTTCATCTCCCGTACGTAAGGAGCGTAGGAGTAATAATCCTCGTTTTCCCTGTAATGTTTTATATGGGTAATTACGGCAAATTTCACCGATGCTGAGGCTTGTTAAACACTAAACTCCACCAACCTAAGACCCTGCCGGTTGCTTCGTTAAACGCCCCTTTTTTGTCAGAAGCTGTCAGTACATTGCTATAACGGATCAAGGTAAGCAGCAATGCAGTGGCATTCCATTTAAAACGGGCTTTAAGACTGGGGTTAGGATATTTTACGCGCCAAACATACCAGCCGTTACGGATCACCATTTTGCCGTATTTGTAAAGGTTGGGTCTTCCGGTGGGGTCGTGATGATGCTCCAGACGAGCAGCAGTACACATCACATTTTTCCCATATTTTAATGCACGCAGGCAATAATCAGCGTCTTCATAAAGTCCGTACCCATCAAAATACAGACTGAACTTTTCAGCATCAATCACCTTACGGCGAAAATTCATAGACATTCCGATTAGTAAAT
>CAYNMH010000066.1:0-7377 GCA_964398145.1 uncultured Flavimarina sp.
GAAAATAACCCGCCTGTTCCTGAGTAAAATCTCCATAATCGATCACCAAATCCCGACTTTCTTCCCGCTGCGTTAGACGTTGCTGCTGAAGCGTAAACGAGCCGCTATTCAAATAAAAAAAGAGATCAAACAGCGCAGACTGCTTTCGCGGAGCGATCACATAACGCGTAGAAGTAGGTCCGGCACTAAAACCGCCACTGCGTAAATCGTAAATAGGCTGCCCCAGAAGCAGGGCTTCTACCTGCTCGTAATTGAGTTCGGTGCCCAGCACCTCGCTGAGTAATTCAAAGTCTCCGTCGAAATACGAACCGTCTATTTTCTCATAAAACTGTACCCGATCTGGAGTGATCATAGCTTTAGCCAGCGAAATTCCCAGTACCGAAGCACTCATCCAGATGGCTTCTCCTTTCTTCATACGCAGACTTACGGTCACGCTTTGATTGGTTCCGGGATCCTGATAACGAATTTTTAAACGTGCCGCCAGGGTTTCAAACTGCGGATGGGTATCGTAATGGGAGGCGATGATTTTTGCAGATTCCAGATCTTCGGTTGAAGCTGCCCGCTTTGTAGATTTACAGGCAGAAAAACTGATAACCAAAGCTAGTAAGAGTATTTTATAAGTAGTTTGCATCTATTGATTCAGGTTTGTGAGGCGCTTTTGATAGGCTTCCGCTTTTGCGGCATCACCCAGACCGGTATAGCCACGAGCGAGTTGCCGGTAGAAGTCGGCCTCCATTTTTGGGTTTTCCACTACATAATCTATGCCCATCTCGAGATAGCTCACGGCGTCTTTGAAATTACCAAGCTCGTTTTGAGCCACACCATAAGCCAAATAAAACACGGCCTGAGCAGGATAAAAGCTTAAAGCCTCCTCGCTCAACGCAGCAGCTTCCTTGTTTTGCCCGGCTTCTAATTTAAGCAGGATTAAATTGCGCAGGACACCCAGATCTGTCGGTTCACTTTTATAGGCAGACTCGTAATAGGACAAGGCTTTGTCGGTTTCCTGATTCTTCAGGTAATAGGCGCCCAATTCTTCGCTTACATCGGTGTTTTCTTCCTCAGAAAATAGTGCGATGGCTTCCTCAAGTTCAGTTTGATATTCGGGATTACGATCGGCAAAAATCAAAAAATCGTTGAGTACGCTGTGCTTGGCTTTTGGATCAATACGCTTACTTTTCATTACTTTTTCGAGTGATTTCAAAGCCTGAGGCACCGAGCCCTGTTCCAAATAAAATTTATACAAGGCCAAATGCACTTCATCTGCCTGTGGATTTACTTTAAGCAATTTTTGAGCAATCGCATAAGCTTTATCGGTTTTGCCCTGCTCGCTATACACGTAGATCAGGTTCAGGTAATTTTGCTCTTCCTGCGGACTGGTTTTGATTTTTTCCAGAAGCATCTGTTCCTTAAAGTCCCCACCGCTCAGGGCCAGAGCCTGCGTACGAATCTGATTGCGATAGGCATCTTTACCCAACTCGGCATCCAGCTCATCTAAAACTGCAATGGCAGCTTTAAAATCGCCCTTGCTCACGTAAATACGCGCCAGGTCTTCTTTATACCGAAGGTCAAATTTGGCCAGTTCTTTGACCAGATCAATCGCTTTCTCAAAATCCTGACGGGCGTAATACACCTCATACAGGCTTTCCATAATGTCCTGTTGATTGGGCTTGAGCTGAAGGGCTTTGAGGTAGTTATTTTCAGCCTGCTGCAGATTGCCTAATGCGGCTTCATTTTTCCCTTTTTCGAAATACAAAATGGGTTCCTGCGGGCGCAGGTTGATGCATTTATCTAAAGTTGCGATAGCCCGATCGTAGTTTTCGATGCCTTTTTGCTTCAGGGCTTCAAAAAAAAGCTCCTGAAAATCATCGGTCACATCTTCAAGCTCATCCACATTTACATCCTGCAGGGGACTGGGCTCCTGTGCTTCCGCCAAAGGCGAAAACAAAAAGAATACGAGTATGAGCGAGAGCCATTTCATGTATAAAATCTAAATCAATTCCGAGTAATCCCCGATGCTTATCGCGGTAAAGTTACCATCGAATTTGGCATGATTGCCGATCATCGCATTTTTTAACTGCGCATTAGTAATTGTGCTGAAATTCTGAATCAAACTTTCAGAAACACTGCTGTTTTCAATTACTGTTCCGGCACCTACAGACACGTTAGGCCCCACCGTGCTGTCTTTAATCACCGCATTTTCGCCAATAAAACACGGCGGAATAATCGATGCATTTTCCAGTTTTGCAGTTTCTGAAACGAGATGCTTGCCTTCTTTATGCAAAAACTGAAGCATTCTGCCATTGGTCTCCACCGTCACGTTTTTATTTCCGCAATCCATCCACTCGTCAATTTTTCCGGGCTTAAAGACGTAGCCTTTAGCCTGCATTTGCTTGATACCGTCATTGATCTGGTACTCGCCGCCGTGCATCAATTGGGCATCTAAAACCGCCTGAAGTTCCTGTTTAAGCACTTCGCCCTGTTTAAAATAGTAAATACCAATTACCGCAAGGTCTGATACAAACTCGGCCGGTTTTTCAATCAGGCCGGTAATTTCATCAGCCTCATTAAGCGACACCACACCATAGGCCTGCGGATTTGCAACCTGTTTTACCCAGATTACGCTGTCTGCCTCCTTGTCTAACGTAAAATCAGCTCTAAAAAGTGTATCGGCATAAGCGATCACGCAAGGTCCGCTTAGCGAATCCTGAGCGCACATAATAGCGTGCCCGGTGCCCAGGGGTTTATCCTGATAATAAATCGTGCCTTTTGCACCCAAACTTTCAGCCACTGCTTTGAGATTTTCTTCAGTTTCCGGGCCAAAATCCTCTGCAATGATAAAAGCGATCTCTTCTATTTTTTCTTCCAAAACACTGGCTATATCTTCAACCAGGCGTTGTACAATGGGTTTACCGGCAATGGGAATCAGGGGTTTGGGTATGGTGAGGGTGTGCGGTCGCAGTCGGGAACCGCGGCCAGCCATAGGGACAATGATTTTCATGTTAAGGTTTTTAATTGTAGGTATAAACACCGACTGCTTCTGGTAATCAGCCGGCGATGCTGCAAAATACAAAGGATTTGATTGTTTGCCGAATTCACGAATAGCTATTTAAGATGTACGGCATCGTTTAGAGAAATCATTCCGGTAGTTTTTGGGATCAGGTACACGCCAAAATTGATTTGGTTTCCTTCTTTTTTATAAGCCGAAAGACTGCGTAAAGGTTCCTGGTTAGAGTCAAAAACGGCAGTTTCGGGTTTGATGGTAATGAGCGAACAGCGTGGCGTGGCGGTAATCACATCGAAACTGCAATCGCCAATTATAACCTGTTTCCAAGTTTCTTCGGAATAAGCTTCAACTCCTGAAATCAGGATGTTTGGCCGGAAGCGTTCCGCCGGAAGGGTTTGCTCTAGTCGCGTATTTAAGTCAGCCACCGAAGCTTCAGACACCAAATGAATGGGGAAACCGTCTGCAAACGAAATGGGATGCTCCTCGCTTAACGCGTATTTCGCACTTACCTGACGCAGTTTTTGAGGATACAGCCGCACCAAACGCAAAGGCTCATTAAAAAGTCCGCTAAACCATTCGTCAGCCTTTCCGGAAACCGCTTTCCCAAATGCCTGTTTTTTAAAGAGCTCTAACTCGTAAACATTTTCTTCTTCGATGTTTAAAGGAATTTCGATTGCAGTTCCTTTCGCAGAAATTAGTATCACATCAGCTTTTAAAGCAATTTCTATCTGCAGCAATTGCGGCTTTTCACGGGCGGTGAGGATTTTGTTTTCGGCATTGACCAATGCAAACTCCCGGTCGTGCGCAAAACCCAGGTCGCCTACCTGCGTTTGTTGCAAGGCAACGCTTCCCGCAGATTTAAGCGGATACGTGTAAAGGGATTTTACTATGGATTTATTCAATTTTTGGGTTCTATGAGATTTTTCTTCTGAAGTTTATCGGGGGCGATAGCCACTTTGAAAATTTTAGTTGACTATAAAAAGTTTTCCGGATGAGTTTTCCGCCTTCGCGGAAAAGACAAAAATAGCTAATGCTATCTTGTGCCGGTACTTCCAAAGCCTCCTGCTCCGCGGGCGGTTTCGCTCAAGGCCTCTACAGGATTCCACTCGGCGCGCTCGTGCTTCGCAATCACCAGTTGGGCGATACGCTCCCCGCTTTCGATTGTGAAATCTTCATTAGATAAATTCACCAAAATCACACCTATCTCACCACGATAATCGGCGTCAATGGTACCTGGGGCATTGAGCACGGTGATTCCTTTTTTGGCTGCCAGACCACTACGGGGACGCACCTGTGCCTCGATCCCGACGGGAAGCTCTATAAAAAGTCCGGTTTTTATGATGGCACGCTCCAAAGGTTTAAGGGTTACGGGCGCATCAAGCTCGGCGCGCAGATCCATTCCTGCGGAAGCTTCGGTCTCGTAATGGGGCAAGTCGTGACTGGACCTGTTGATGATATTGATTTGCATACTTATGCTGGTTTTTTGGTTAAGATTCGTTTGAGTTCGCGGCTTTCCAGCCCAAATGTGATTCCTGCGAAAAGCAAAATAAACAGGGTATTGATGAGATAATTTCCTCTAAAAATATAGAACGAAAGCAGCGCGCTTCCCATTGCCAATACCAAATAAAGTACAATGCGCAGGCTGTTGTACGGAATGCGGTAATGACGTTGCCCGAAATAATATGAAATAGCCATCATCGCGCCATAAGCCGCTACGGTGGCGTAAGCCGAAGCCATAAAGCCAATTCTCGGGATGAAATACCAGTTTAAACCAATGGTTAACCCGGCACCCAGGAGCGAAAAATACATGCCATAAAGGGTTTTATCGGTGAGTTTGTACCAGACCGAAAGGTTGTGATAGATCCCCAGAAATAAATTGGCCAAAAGAATATAGGGAACGATTTCCAAAGCTTTGAAATACGAGGGATCTCCAATGAGAATATCTTTGAAAAAATCAATAAAGCAGACAATGATCAATAAGCCCACAGCTCCCGTGATTGTAAAATACTTAAGAATCGTGGCATATGTGGATGGTGCATTTTTATTTTGAGCGTGATTGAAAAAAAACGGTTCAGCCCCCAGTCTAAATGCCTGAATAAAAATAGTCATAAAAACGGCCAATTTGTAGCAGGCGGAATAGGCACCCATGATATCTTTATTGAGGATATTACTAAGTAGAAGTTTATCCAAATTTTCATTGATCACAAATGCCAGACCGGCAACCAGCACGGGCCAGCCATAGTGCCAGAGTTGGCCAAAAAGCTCGCGGTCAAAAATAAGTTTGGTCTTAAAAAAGTCTGGTGTAATCAATAAAAACGTCACCGCACTGGCCGCCAAATTAGCAATAAAAACATAACTAGGCAATTCGGTTGAATTGTACCAACTGAATTGAAAACCGAACTTAGGAATCGCCCATAGGAAGAATAAGTTCAGGGAAACATAAACGGCAAGATTAATCAGTTTGATTCCTGCAAATCGCAGTGCCTTTCCTTTGGCGCGTAAATACGCGAATGGAGCCACAACCAGCGCATCAAGTATCACTATCCCTAGCAGATACCCAAAATAGTGTACAGGAAGCTCCAGAGCTTCAGAAATGGGTGCTTTAAACAGCCAAAGTATGCCAAAAGCAAGGACAGTGGTTGTAGTAAGTGCAATCAGCACAGTACTATAGACTCTTTGTTTATCTTCCGCCTTTGAAAAAAAACGGAAAAAAGCCGTTTCCATCCCGTAGGTGAGCAATACGTTAAGAAACGCGGCCCCAATGTAAAACGAGGTGATCCCTGCGTATCCGGTAGTATCAACTTTATCGGTGTGCAGATACACCAAAAATATATTCATAATACGCGGCATTATGGTCGCCAAACCATAGACCGCAGTATCTTTTACAAAACGCTTCAGGATGCTCAAGAAATGGCTTTTTAGAGATTAATTGCAAAGCTTAATGAACCATGCAAAAGTAGCATTCTGTACAGATGTATAGCTTTTATTGCACTTCAAAAATGGTATAATAGGTTTCTTCCCCTTCAGAATAGTGCAACAGCGCCTCATTTTCTTCCAGTGGATGTGGCACTTCAACCGGCATTACGGGTACAGGATTATTTGCTTCTTCGCTCATATCTGAAGAAAGTATTTTTTCAGCATCTGAATTGAAGAGCGGAAAGTTTGCATAATAGGTGTCTTTAGAATCCCATAGCACTTTAGCCTTGCGCTGACCAAAATACAGGCTTTTAAATGCGATATCCCGTGGTAAAATAGATGTCTCAAACGAAATGGAATATCCTTTTTTTTCCATCTTTTGGCGTTTAGCCCTGACTATTTTAAAGGGCGGATCGGTTATAAGGTCTGAACTACCGCCACAAGAAGAGCACATAACAACAAAAATTAAGAAAACCCATTTAAACTTCATTACTGATTGTCTTTTTGAATTAACGCGAAAGCCATAGTGATGGTATAGGGATTAAACCAAAAAGCCCCGCAAAATGCGAGGCTTCAAGATAAAAATTATTTTCTTAATTGTTAAGCGCTTCTGCACCACCTACGATCTCAAGGATTTCATTGGTAATTGCAGCCTGACGCGCTTTGTTATAGGTAAGCTTCAGCTGGTCACGCAATTCTTTAGCATTATCAGTCGCTTTGTGCATCGCAGTCATACGAGCGCCGTGCTCACTGGCTACAGAATCCCTAATCCCTTTAAAAAACTGAGTTTTTAATGATTTTGGAATCAATTGCTTTACAATCTCGGCTTTAGATGGCTCAAAAATATAATCAACATTGCTGGGCGCTACATCTTCAAACTGCTCTTTCAGTGGAACGATTGGTAAAAACTGTTCACGAACCACAACCTGAGTCGCAGCATTTTTAAAAGAGTTGTAAACCAATTCAACCTTATCATAAGTTCCTTCAACAAACAGCGTCATTACGCGCTCGGCAATTTCCTCTACGTTCTCAAAAGTAAGATCGTCGTAAACCGCATTGTTGTTGTAAATTACCTGATATGACTTTTTAAGAATGTCGTTAGCCTTTTTACCAATGGTTAAGAAGTGTACTTCTTTACCGGGATACACGTTTTCTGCGATGTTCTTTGACTCCTTTACGATATTAGAGTTGAAAGCACCTGCAAGACCTCTGTTTGAAGAGATCGCCACGACAAGTACTTTTTGTACCGGGCGCTCTTCTGCAAAACGGCTACCGCTGTCGCCCTCAAGTGAGGCACTTAAGTTTTGCAACAATTCGGTAAGTTTATCAGAATAAGGTCGCATTGCCGTAATCGCATCCTGAGCTTTCTTCAACTTAGCAGCAGATACCATTTTCATAGCACTGGTAATCTGCATCGTAGAAGATACTGATGAAATGCGGTTACGTATTTCCTTTAA
>CAYNMH010000066.1:7477-14173 GCA_964398145.1 uncultured Flavimarina sp.
TGGTAATCTGCATCGTAGAAGATACTGATGAAATGCGGTTACGTATTTCCTTTAAGTTTGCCATTTGTTGAATTATGAATTCGTAATTCTAAATTCAGAATTATTTTTTATAACGCGATGAAAGATCGTTAGCTACTGTAGTTAAGGTATCAATAGCCTCATCGGTAAGTTTGCCGGCTTTAAGCGCATCCAATACATCTCTGTGCTTAGCATTTAGGAATTCTAAATAGTCACGCTCAAATTCTTTGATCTTGTCGATAGGCACATTACGCATCAGGTTTTTAGAACCTGCATAAATAATAGCGATCTGATCTTCAACGGTATATGGATCGTTCTCTGCCTGCTTTAGGATTTCAACGTTACGTTTACCCTTCTCAATTACGCTTAATGTAGCCGCATCGAGGTCAGAACCGAATTTCGCAAAAGCTTCCAATTCACGGAAAGCTGCCTGATCCAGTTTTAAGGTACCTGCAACCTTCTTCATTGATTTGATCTGAGCAGAACCACCCACACGAGATACCGAAATACCTACATTAATTGCAGGACGTACACCCGAGTTAAACAAATCCCCATCCAGGAAGATCTGACCATCAGTAATCGAAATCACATTAGTAGGAATGTATGCTGATACGTCACCTGCCTGTGTCTCGATAATAGGAAGTGCAGTTAAAGAACCACCACCTTTTACTATAGGTTTTAAGCTATCTGGAAGATCGTTCATATTTTTAGCGATATCATCATCTGCAATTACTTTTGCAGCACGCTCTAATAAACGCGAGTGTAAGAAGAAAACGTCTCCAGGATACGCCTCACGTCCCGGTGGGCGACGAAGCAAAAGAGACACCTCACGATAGGCTACCGCCTGTTTTGATAAATCATCATAAATGATCAAAGCAGGACGACCGGTATCTCTAAAGTACTCACCAATTGCAGCACCTGCAAAAGGAGCATATACCTGCATAGGAGCAGGATCTGAAGCGTTTGCAGCTACAATGGTAGTATAAGCCATAGCGCCTTTCTCTTCAAGTACGCTGGCAATACCGGCAACGGTTGAAGCTTTCTGACCTACAGCTACGTAAATACAATAAACAGGTTCACCTGCATCGTAGAATTCCTTTTGGTTCAAAATGGTATCGATACAAACTGTAGTCTTACCAGTCTGACGGTCACCAATTACAAGCTCACGCTGACCACGACCTACCGGGATCATAGCATCAATTGATTTAATACCTGTTTGAAGCGGCTCGTTTACCGGCTGACGGTAGATAACACCTGGAGCTTTACGCTCTAGTGGCATCTCATAAGTTTCTCCCTGAATTGCTCCTTTACCATCTATAGGCTGTCCTAATGTGTTAACCACACGACCTACAATACCTTCACCTACATTAATCGAAGCAATACGTTGGGTACGCTTAACGGTTGCTCCTTCATTAATCTCTTTTGAAGGACCTAAAAGTACAACCCCTACGTTATCTTCTTCAAGGTTAAGTACGATACCTTCTAAACCACCGTCAAACTCAACAAGTTCGCCGTATTGTGCATTAGAAAGACCGTAAACACGGGCAATACCATCACCCACGGTAAGTACGGTACCTACTTCATTTAAAGAAGCCGAGGCTTCAAAACCGGAAAGTTGTTTCTTTAAAATTGATGAAACTTCAGCTGGATTTACTTCTGCCATTTTGTTTGATATCTAAGCAGGCTTTAAAAAACTAAAGCCCATTTTAATTATATACGTTTACTAAATTCTTTTTGTACGCGCTCCAGTTGATTACTCACACTGGCGTCATACTGAACATCTCCTACCCGCAACAAAAACCCACCAAGAATATTTGGATCAATATGATGCTCCAAAGAAACTTCTTCACTGCCGGTAATAGATTTTACTTTTGCTAAAATCTTTGCCTCAAGCGCTGCATCAAGAGCCACAGCTGTAGTAACCTTGGCTGAAACAATGCCCTTTGAAGCATTATAAAGATCAAGATACGCCTCTGCAACATCGCCTAAGATAGCAGAACGGTTTTTTTCAACCAAAAGATCTATGAGGCTTAATGTGCTGGCATCATAACCTTTAAAAATCGCCTGTAATGAAGCGCGCTTATCTTCAGCCTTTATTACGGGGCTTTTAAGAACACTACGCAATTCTTTACTGGCATTAAGGGTAGCGTTGATAGATTTCATATTACCAAAAACCACCTCAGCAGTTCCCTTTTCCTGAGACTGACTTAAAACGGCTTTTGCATAACGTATTGCTGCTCTTGAAGACATGAACTGCTTTTTTATTAATTAAGGGTAGCGTCTTGCAGCATCTTCTCTACATACTGCATTTGTTTCTTTTTATCTGAAAGTTCGTCTTTAACCACTTTCTCAGCGATCTCTAATGAAAGTGCAGCTACCTGACTTTTCAATTCGGCTACGGCAGCACGCTTTTCTGCAGCGATTGCTTCCTGTGCCTGGGTGATGATTTTTGAAGCCTGATCTTTAGCATCTTCTTCGGCTTCTGCGATCATTTTAGTTCTGATTTCGCGTGCATCTTTAAGCATCGCATCACGCTCTGCACGAGCTTCCTGTAATGCTTTTTCATTATCTGCCTGAAGATTTTTCATCTCCAGACGTGCCTTTTCAGCAGCTTCTAAAGCGCCCTGAATTCCCTGCTCCCGCTCGTCTAATGAGTTTAGGATAGGTTTCCAGGCAAATTTCTTCATCAACAAGATGAGGATAATCAATATAACAGCCTGCATTAAAAACAAGCCGGGCGAAAAATCATTTAATAACTGATCCATCTTTAATTTAATGTTTTAAATAAAACAACTCCTGCAACCAACCGTTGCAGGAATCATTTAGTTGTTTAAACTGGGATTATTTACCTAAGATCAACGCACCGAAAGCAAGACCTTCTAAAAGTGCACCGATGATAATCATCGCAGTTTGAATCCTTCCAGCCGCTTCAGGTTGACGAGCGATACCTTCCATCGCTTTACCACCGATTTGACCTAGTCCGATACCACCACCGATAACGATTAATCCAGCTCCAATTAAATTGTACATAACAATTGATTTAAAAATTAAACAAAACTTTCCCGTACATCCTCTACATCATCAATATCATGACCTTCTGCATCATGCTCGTGATGATGATCGTGGTCTGCAACCGCCATCCCGATAAAGAGCGCTGAAAGCATCGTAAAGATAAATGCCTGTAAGAATGCAACTAATATTTCTATAAGTGAGATAAACAAGGTAAGTGCAAGAGAAAGTCCTGTAGAACCTACTGCTCCAAATTGTTCTCGTAATGTTATAGTCAAAGCAATTAATCCCATCACCACCACGTGACCCGCAGTGATGTTTGCAAACAAACGAATAAGCAGGGAGAAAGGCTTGGTAAGAATTCCTAAAAGTTCAATAGGAATCAAAATGATTTTCATAATGACCGGAACGTCTGGCATCCAGAAGATGTGTTTCCAGTAATCTTTATTACCGCTAAACTGAACGATAATGAATGTGAATAGTGCTAAACAAACGGTAATTGCGATCTGTCCTGTGATGTTAAATCCGAAAGGAGTCATCCCCAGTAAATTTGCAACCCAGATAAAGAAAAATACCGTTAGCAAGAAGCTCATATATTTTCTGTACTTCAATTCACCAATATTAGGTCGTGCAATCTCATCGCGTACATAAATAACCAAAGGTTCTAAAGCGCGGCCAAAACCGGTAGGAATATTTTTCTTTTTGTATTGTCTTCCCAAGGAACCAAACCAGAACAATAATAAGAGTCCAACAAGGATAATTCCGAAAACACTTTTGGTAATTGATATATCAAAAGTTCTGTGGGCATTAACAGGATGATGCTCTTCATCCATAACAACTTCTTCTGCGCCTTCCTCCAACTCATATATGTGCTCGTGAAGATTTACAAAACGGCTTCCGCCGGCTTCAACAATCACCTCACCATCTGTATCGTGGTGGAATTCTGAAGACATAAAAGAAACCAGACCGTTGCTTGACCATACGATTACCGGAAGTGAAAAGCCTACGTGCTGACGCTCACCAGCTGCATCTGTATAGGAAAACAAATGAAAATCGTGCGTGTCTTTTAAGTGATGATTCGTGTATTCGGTTATTTCTTCCTGTGTGTCTACAGCCCCACCATCGTGACCTTCTGCAGCGTCATGCTCTTGTGCGCTTGCAAATGATCCTATCGTCAAAAAACCGATAACAGCTAGAAAATGAATGCGTAAAGAACTTATCTTCATTATAATTTTTTAAAAAATCAGGCTTGCTAAAATTTGGTGCAAAACTAATCATTTTATTCACAATTGCATCCTTTTTATGCAAATATAAAATCAGGATTTTTTATTTAAGATTTTCACAAGGAGTAGTACCTCGTAGAACAGGAATATAAATATGGGTATCAACATACTAAGGCGTTGCAGGCGGGTAAAAACCTGTTCCTGAAATAACAGATCCTTAAACACCAGACCCATAAAGAGCAGCTTGCCAAAAATTGTGAATAAAAAAATAAACCCCAGCTTATCGTAAAATGCGGGGATCAAAGCCGGCAAACTAATTAGTGTAAGGCAAATAATAAGGCTGCTTATACCTGCAAACAAATAGAAATCAATCAGTTGATAGGGCAATTGAATATCGAGCATTTTAAGAATACCGGTATGCAAAAAATAAGCAGCAACGCCCAGAATCATTAAAAGTATGGCATTGCTAAGTAAACGCTTGTTTAGGTTCATGAATTGAGACTTTTAACTTCGCGTATGATAACATACATAGAGAGGAAAACCGCTAGCAGAGAGATTACGGGTTCCAAAAATTCAGTATCTAATTTACGGTCAAGCCAGGCACCAAATAAATTTCCCAGCCAGATAGTCAATCCCATCTGGATAGCGATCGTTGAAAATTTAGCCCAACTCTTAAGCGGACTTTCCGGTTTCTTTTCTGACATCTTCTGATAAATTCTTGACTCCGTTACCCATCGTACAGGAAGCATTAAAATCAGCTCCCGGCTCTACCGAAAGTCTGCCGGTAGAAACCTCTCCCTTTACGACTGCAGAGCTTCTTAAGTTCAAAAGCCCTTCTATGATTAAATTGCCGTCGATATTGCCTTCAAGGTCTGCCTCTTTGCAGATTAAAGTTCCTTTAAGTGAGCCGTTTTTACCGATTACTACTTTACCCGTGCTCTCTATTTTTCCCTCAAGAGTACCGTCAATTCTAAAATCACCTTCAGATTTGATGTCTCCAATAATTGAAGTTCCTTTACTAATTCGGTTTTGCTTGCTTCCGTCTTCGATTTCGTTTCTTCCTTTATCTTTTCTCATCACTTCGTCTCTAGATTTTTATAGGCTTGCAGATTCTTGTGTATTTGAATAGTTCGATAATTTTGCGAATTTACAATAACCGGCTCATCTTCTTTTAAAGCAACACGCTTTTCCCGGTTTAGTGTTTCTGAAAAGATCAAGGCTTCTGAAGCAGAAACAAAACCGTGAAATACCAAAAATTCGGTAGTTTCATCATAAACATCTAAAGAAACCTTCAAATCACTGCGCGAATTTTCAATTAAAAATGTTTCCGCAGAGTCCTTTACCTTAAGGGTTTCCAGGCGATTATTTCTGGAATACGGATAAATCAGCTTAAAGCTGAAAGCTTCGGTATTCGGAATAAAACTGGTGTTTTTAACTGCAGGTAGTCCTTTTTCCAAAAGTTCTTTAGCCTGTTTACCTTCCTCCTGATTGGGATAACTGAGCGCCACGTAATTTAGTGCTTCCTGATAAGCGTCAAAACCTTTCAGTTTTCCGGTTGCGAGAGCCTTCAACAATTCAAATTTAGGCACAAACGCATCACCCGCAAATTCACCTATATAATCCTGAGACTTCGCAATAACAACCTCATATTGCTGATTTTCGTATTGCCTGTACAGGTTATTATAAACCGCTTCAGGACTGTCATTATCCTGCTCCAGAGCTGTATTGGGATTTTTGATAATGCTGGCGTAGCGTGTGTCGCTGTAATTCTGAAGGATATCAAACTTGTATTTATCACTATTGAACGCATCTCTTTCGGCCTCATAAAGCTGATACAAATTGTATTTAGCCGGAAGAATCAAACGCTCTTCAGGGTTGCTGGCGAGCAGATTCTCGAGTCGGTTTATGGCCAAAACCGGTTCGTTTAATTTTTCCTTATAAATTAAGCCTAGCTGGTAGAAAGCGAAATTGCGTTCTGTTTTAATACTGTCTATTGCAGCAGGTGCCGTGGGAATGCGGCTGGTATAATTTTCAACTGCAAACAACGCGCTGTTTACGTCATCCTGAAAACCGGGTTGCGCGGTAATCCCTGCATTTTCGGGCAGCGCAGCCTGTTTATCTGAAATACGCCAGTAGTCCTGATTAGCCCGTGAGCCCCAGCGGTTTTTAAAATCAAGCTTGCCCTGGGCCACCTGCGCCGGATTGTAAAAGTAAAAACCTGAACCCTGCGAGGGACCACTTCCTTTATCTGCAACGAAAAATTCGTTGTTAGCCAGTGTCGCTTCTGCAACCTCGGCAGCAATGGAGTCTTTTGCTCGTTGTCCTTTTAATCTTGTGATGTATTCTTCAAAATAGGATACCCGTTCTGCATCGCTCATCTGCACCAGATTTAAAATACTGTCGTTACGCACTGCAATTCCTTCATAAAGAATTACATCATTTAAGT
>CAYNMH010000066.1:14273-16179 GCA_964398145.1 uncultured Flavimarina sp.
AAAATACTGTCGTTACGCACTGCAATTCCTTCATAAAGAATTACATCATTTAAGTTTTCGCGTTTTTTATTAATGCTGCGGTATTCGCGGGTGTTTTCGGGCACAAAAGTAAGTGTACTGTCGTAGTATGCCCCCGCAGTAAGGTATTCGGAATTATCAAAATTAAGATCACCCAGACTCAGGTAATTACGCGAAGTGAGGTATTTATCGGGGCTGTTAGACCGAATGGATTTATTGAAATAAGAAACTGCAGAATCCTGTTGTCCCACATTGAGATAAAACTGGGCAAACTGATGTTGAATGATATCAAGATAAGGTCTGTTTTCCCGATTCTCTTCAAGACTGGTCAACAGATCAAAAGCAAGCTGCGGATCCTGATTTTCATAATTGAAATTGCGCAGTTTATTTACATACGCATTGATCATATAACGCCGTGGCGACTTGCGATTGAGGTCAATTACCTTATCGTAATTGGCATTGGCCAGCAAAGGTTGCCCTACTCTATCGTACAACTGCCCTTTTATAAAGTAATAACGACCTTTCTCTTCATTTTTGCGGGTGAGATAGGCCGCTTTTTCAATATAAACCAAAGCGCTGTCCAGGCGGTTTTCTTCAATATAACCCTGAGCCAGCATAGCCGAAGCATCAGCAAAATCCTGCTGGTCTAAGGCATCTTCCTCGTCGAGGAGTTTATGCAGGCTTTCAATCGCGATTTTGGTATTACTCAGGCGGAGGTTTGTTTTGGCTTTCCAGATTTTAGCCTGGGCGATGTTATTGCTGGCAGGATAATACGCTAAAATATAATTAAACGCCTCAAGCGCACGTACGTAGCGCAAATCGTAATACCTTGCTTTACCCAAAAGCATAAAGGCCTCGTCAATCTGGGGATTACGCTCGGTGCCGTCTATTTCCATACTGTGTTTTTGTATGGCTTTTATGGCCTTTTCTTCGGCACGCTCAAAACTGGGATCAACCGCATCACCGGGAAGCGGTATGAAATCTGGAGAATCTAAGCGTTCTACCGGTAAAATGGCCCAAAAATTATCCTGATAACTTTCAATAAGCGCATCGCGTCCCTGCTCAAAAGCCTGTCTTCCATTAAACAATGTGTTGTACTCTGCAGTAATCGCGTGAAAATTTCTACTTAGAAATTTATCTTTCTTACGGGAACATCCTGCCAAAACAGCCAGAAGTAGAATAGCGAGAAGTATTTTTTGTACCGAAGTCTGCAAATCTTAATTGATTAGAAAGCAATAACTGCAAAGTAGCAAAATTAGTATGAAGGGGTTAAAATGCTGCGAAAATAATTTTTAGAATGGCAGGTCGCCTCAGTTTACACCAAACTTATAATTAAAGCAATTATCAAAATTACTAGACAACCTAATAGAAACGAATTTGGATGATCCATACATTTTATATAGCTGCCTTTAAATAATTTACTTGCCCATAAAATAAAGCCTCCAAAAGCCTTTACACTCAAATAACCCAATTTGAAAAATTTTACTTTATGTACTCGAATTTACCCCACCCAAGGCTCCTCCTTACTAAAATACGCTTCCAGTTCTTTAAGCGTTGCTTCAGAAGTCTTGATGTCTTTTACCAGTTTTCCCTTTTCGAGGACTACAATACGCTCGCAGACTTCGGTCACGTGAATAAGGTCGTGGCTTGAGACCAGCACGGTAATGTCGCGGTCTGTCGCCAGTTTTCTAATAATGCCTTTTAAACGAATTTGTGTAGTAGGATCGAGATTGGCAAAAGGTTCGTCGAGTATAATTACATCGGGGTTGCCAATCAATGTCGCGACAATACCTACTTTCTTTTGGTTTCCTTTAGATAAATCGCGCAGGTATTTGCGCTTGCCCAGAATTTCATCGTTAAAAAAGTCGGCAAAACCGGCAAGTAAAGC
>CAYNMH010000066.1:16279-19876 GCA_964398145.1 uncultured Flavimarina sp.
GGAATATGCAGTTCTTCGATATTTAAAACAGTAACGCCGCTATAGGTCTTCGATAAATTGTGAATCTGGATCATAATACTAATTTTCTTAATTGTTACTTAAACTTCCCTCCCATTGGGAGGGACCGAGGGAGGGCTTTAATTTTTCTGCTTGTATGCAGCCAGAGTATCGTATTTTTCAGTTCTATAAATACGTTCTATTTTTTTGAACATAAAGTCTCTAAAAGCGAAACCGGCAATACCGGAAAGCGCTACCAAAGCATAGCCCGATACCGGCCCAAGTGTAAAATGGCCAATAGCATACAGGGCGATAGGCAGCAATAATTTAGGAATTGTAATCAGCAAGGTTTTAACGTTAAATGCCGAACTGTCTCCAAAGGCCTTTTTATTACTACTGAGATCAATTGGAGTTTTAATATAGGCACCTCCCAGCAATACCACATGACCATTAACGCCCATATTGTAAATGCCACCCACCAATACCGCAGCATAGGCTTCCCAGCCAAAATACAGATAACCCAAACCTAAAATGGTAGAAACAGCAGTGGCCAGTACGACGAGCATCCACTTAGACTTGAGGTATTCCTGATATTTGATGTTTTGGCTCATCATTAAGGGATAGTAGGCACTGTCCCAGCTCGGCACAAATTGCCCGAAGCTGAACAGAAAACCACCACTTACAAAAATTCCTGCAAAAATTTTCATAAACGGGTTGTCGTAACTCTCAATTCCCCCCGTAAAAAACAACAAGCCATAAAACAGAAAGACCACACTCATAATGATCGTTGTTTTAGAGCGCTTGTTGCGCTTTAGTAATTTAATGTCATTTTTAAGAAAAGTAGCTGTTTTCCCGAACCGGTTGAGCCAATCCAGATTTTCGGTAGTAGCTTCTTTTGCTTTAACCGAAAGACCGGCGTCGAGATACAGCCTTTTAAGAAAGTAAGTATGCGCGACTTTATATAAACCTGCTGCCACTACAACCGGAATAATAAACATCCACAGCGTATCATACAATCCCTGAAAAAACACAGCCGTATAGGGCGTTACGTCAAAAATTCCGTAATACTGCAGCGCGCCCAGACCCAAAATGAGTGAGCCCAAAGCCAAAACCAAAGGCATCGCATCATTGAGAAAGACATTGATAAAATTGTTCATATAAATAAGCGCCAGCATTCCCAGATGCCAGGTTATCACGTGAAGAGGCTCGTAGCCCTGTGCCAGGAGAACAACACTAAACGGAATAAAGAAAAAGGCGTGTACAATATTGAAAAAAGATAACATGGTCTTGCCCAGCGCAAAGTCAACAATTTTCGATTTTTTAAGCGGTTGAAGCAATAAAGGCTTAATGTTGATCACAGGCATTTTCTGAAGCATATACCTGATAATCAGATCGAACACAACATAATAAATCAAAAATCGATTAATCGTTTCTAAAGGTTCATAACCTGCTTCTTTCAGACCAAAAAATGCCCCAACTCCGGCAAGTGTAAAAATGCCTATAAAATAAAGCGCTCCGAGCGCCATAAAGATTTTGAGTACCAGATTGGTTTGAAAAGCGGCCGATCTTAAAAAGCTTTTCCATTCCAGAGTGATAAAGTTCTTGATCATCTATTTCTGTTTTTTTGCGCGTATTGTCATCGCATTAGTGCTAAAAATATAGAAATGTTACAGCGCAGAAGTCTTGTGCTTCGTATTTTTGCCCAAATTTTTTAAACCATGAGCGATTTTCACGCACTCACCATACAAGATATTACCCGCGAGACCGATAAGGCGGTAAGCATAAGCTTTGGCATACCAGACTCCTTAAAAGAAGCCTACCGTTTTAAAGCAGGCCAGTACGTTACCCTAAAAACTCAAATTGATGGTAAAGAAGTGCGCCGCGCCTATTCACTCTGTTCTACTCCGCAAAGCGGAATCTTAAAAGTAGCTGTAAAAGAGGTTGAAGGCGGTACGTTTTCGGTTTTAGCCAATAATAAACTCACCGTTGGTGAGTCTCTTGAAGTGCACCCGCCCGAAGGAAAATTCATTGTAGATACAGATGCTGAAAATCAAAAGGATTATGCTGCATTTGCTGCCGGAAGCGGGATTACACCGGTACTTTCCATACTCAAAACGGTATTGGAACAAGAGCCCAAAAGCAGGTTTGTTTTAGCTTATGGAAACAGAACTGTTGAAGAGACGATTTTTCATAAAGAACTTTTAGAGCTACAGTTGAAGTATCCGGAGCGTTTGTTTATCGAATTTATCTACAGCCGTAAGCAGGAAACCGATGCACATTTTGGCCGCATTGAAAAAGCTACCGTCAATTTTGTGCTGAAAAACAAGTTCAAGTCGCACGATTTTGATCAGTTTTTCCTCTGCGGACCTGAAGAAATGATCGATGGCGTAAAAGGAGTTTTAAAAGAAAACGGTGTTGCAGACGATAAGATTAAATTTGAACTCTTTACCAGTTCTGATGACGGGGAAGCCATCGCCGAAGCCCTAGACGGAGTAACCCAGGTAAAAATCATCTGCGACGATGAAGAATTTGAGTTTACAATCGCTCAGGATAAGGTGATTCTTGACGCTGCTTTGGAGCACGATATTGACGCGCCGCATTCCTGCCAGGGAGGTATTTGCAGCAGCTGTATTGCCCGCATTACCGAAGGTACCGCAGTGATGCGCAAAAACCAGATACTCACAGATGATGAGGTTGAAGAAGGTCTGATCCTGACCTGCCAGGCTTTGGCTACCTCAACAACCCTTACAGTAGACTACGACGAGATATAGAGCCCCCTTAACCCACAAAGGGAGAATTATAAAATCTTACGATTTTGAATTAATCCTCACCCGTTTTTAAAACGGGTGAGGATTTTTGTTAGGAATGTTTCATCTATTTAAATTTTATCAGGAACTTATGGTTCAGCTATTCAACTTTTTTTGGCGGGTAATGGATTTTATTTGTCAAATGCCCATTATGGGCTTTCTTGTAAACAAATTTTAAGTTATGATACCGAAAGATTTTTGCGGTTTGAGAATTTAGGTCGGACTTAGTAAGCGCGAGATTGGTGAAGTATTCTTAGAATATGAACGCTATTACCTTTAACGAAAAAATGAATGGAATATTTAAAATCTTCAAAATGAACCAACCGCACGTTCTTGTATTTGACTTGGAAAGACAGCGGTGTTTTTTCTATAAATTCTAACGTCCTTTTAAAATCTTTAAAAAATTCCTTAGCAATCAAATTTCCCTGAGCCTTATAAAAGCAGACGGCAACATCCAGTTCTACCTGAGCTTCCGGAGTTAAATATAGTTTATAAGTCATAGCGTTTAAGCACCTCTTCAACGGGCGTGAACTCTAGTTGACCCCGTTCGTATCTATCCAGCATATCATCCATCATTGCTTTGTATGCTTCTGAAGGTTCTTGCACTTTTAATGCTTCGTCAATAATAGTTTTCTCCAGCAAACTTTTAAGTGACCTGTTTTGATTTTGTGCTTCGCGATCCAGAATCTCGACTATTTCGGGATCAAGATCAATAAGTTTCCGTGTTTTTTTCATGGTATATATACTTTATATATATAAAAATACATCTAATTCATAAACCGTGCAATGATTT
>CAYNMH010000067.1:0-10352 GCA_964398145.1 uncultured Flavimarina sp.
CAATTAGGGATGACAGATGATAGCTACACGCTTCAGGATACCGAAACCATGTCGTATCGCGAATTTACAAACCTTTTTCTGCCGTATTCGCCTACCGATTCTGTTGAATTGAAACTGCGGCATGGCCTGAAAATCGATCAGGACGATTTGTTGTGGGATAAATTACTTGAGCTCAATTTATTTAATGACGAAAAGAAGCTCGGTTTAAAAAATGCGAGCCCCGCGCAATGCCTGCAGCGTATTCTCGAAGATCAGTGGACGCTTGCTCCCGAGGATAAAGATATGATCGTGATGTACCACAAGTTTGGTTATAAGCTGAATGGTGAAAAAAAGCAAATAGACTCGACCATGGTTTTGGAAGGTGAAAATCAAACCTATACGGCGATGGCTAAAACGGTTGGGCTGCCTGTGGGGATCGCCGCACTTAAAATTCTAAATTCTGAAATCACCAAACCCGGTGTGCAGTTGCCCATAGACCGGCAAGTTTATGAGCCTATACTTGACGAACTCGCTCAATACGGAATAGTTTTCAAAGAATACGAAGTGCCCTATTTAGGTTACAATCCGCATCATCAATAGAGCTGAAGCTTTTAACCAAAGGCTTTTTAAGCTAATAATGATTCAGTTTTTCAGTTTATTCTCTATTTTAGTTTAAAATTTCAATCCGAATTTAAGAGATGAAAATTGTAAATGAAGAAATTTCAATAGATGGGATCGATAAAATTATTTTACGCGAACTGATGACTGATGCGCGTAAACCTATATTGGAAATTGCCCGAAAAGTAGGTATCTCGGGCGCGGCAGTGCACCAGCGGTTGCGAAAGCTTGAAAAATCAAACCTCATTACCGGTTCGCGTTTTATCATCGACCCGAAAATATTAGGCTACAATACCATGGCGTTTATCGGTATTTATCTGGACCGTGCAGTGAGCAATCCCAAAGCGGTAAAGCAACTCGAAGAAATCCCCGAAGTTATAGAATGCCATTACACCACCGGAAACTGGTCTATTTTTATCAAAATCCTATGTAAAAATAACGAGCACTTGATGCACCTGCTCAACAAGAAAATTCAGGCGATTGACGGGGTTTCCCGTACAGAGACTTTTATTTCACTAAATCAGCAGATCGAAAGACAGATACAAGTCTAACTTCAACAATAAAATCACTAAAAAACCCGGTGCTTACTAACTAAAAGCAACCGGGTTTTCCAACTTAACTAACCAACCAATTATGAACACGTATTGAGTCGGTTATAGCTCTTTTTACTTACACAAATTTTTTAAAATTTTTACAGCACCATAAGATTACAACCGCGCACATCGGAAGCGTCAAAACGGCCCAGGATATCAAAGTGATTTTGGTCTATTTTTTTGCCTAAATCCTGTGTGGCGATAAAAGGACAGGAGTAGTGGTTAGCAAGGTCGATCACGTTGATCCCGCCGGTTTTACCGGGTTCAACCAGTTGCAGGGCATCTTCAGTATCGCGCATATAAACCTGCATCCAGGGAGGCAGGGTGAATATTCCGTTTCCTGCTGAGTAACCCTGAGATAATAACTCGGTCATTCCATATTCGCTATGAATGGCATCTACGCCAAAGCCTTCCTTTAAAATAGCGTGTAATTCTTCGCGTATGAGTTCCTTTCGGCGGCCTTTCATACCTCCCGTTTCCATAACAATGGTATGTTTCAGTTTAAACTGATACTGCTCCAACAGATCGAGCAGTGCAAAAGAGACGCCTATAAGCAGTACCTTTTCGCCTTTAGCGTCCAGTTGCGTCAATTTTTCGCCTAAATCCTTATGATTATTGAGGTAAAAGCCGCTGTTGGGTTTTTGGCTGTCATTTATAAGTCGGTCTACCATATAAATAAGCGACGAGCCGCCCCGCTCGAGATAAGAAGGCAACAAGGCGAGAATGGTATAGTCTTTTACGTCACCGTAATGCAGGTTAAAGCTTTTGCGAAAACTTTGCTCGTAAATTTTGAGATCAACTACATGATGCTTGCTGGTGGTGCTTCCGGTGGTACCACTGCTGGTAAAAACGGTTTGTACAGGTGCTGGCGAAGCCGTAATGGTAAATTCTTTAAAAAACTGAATGGGTAAAAACGGAATTTCTTCCGGTTTGCTGATCATCTCCGGATTTATCTTCAGATATTCACAAAATTGCCTGTAAACAGCGTTGTTTTTCCACTGAAACCTGAAGGACTCAAGTGTCAGAAAATCAAAATCCTCGGGTGTTTGTATGTTAAAAATGCTATTGGGTAACATAAATAGATGACGAAGCGCAAAGTTATTTAAATTGAAAACCAATTGAACATTTATTATTTTTAAACAAACTGTTATTTTATTTTAATGTTACCAATTTTAACAAGCCTCGCACAGCCCAATTTAAAACTTATCTTTACGGCTAGATTAAATCTTTTATACTGATGAAGAAAAAGGAGATCAAGATTCTGCTTGTTGATGATGAACCGGATATTCTGGAAATCATAGGATACAATTTAAGCAACGAGGGCTACCAGGTGCTTACTGCAGCAAATGGTAAAGAAGGGGTTAAAATGACCAAAAAGCATAATCCGCACCTTGTTATCCTTGATGTGATGATGCCTGAGATGGACGGGATTGAAGCCTGCGAACACATACGTAAGCTACCCGGCCAGGAAGAAACCATTATTACATTTTTAACTGCACGTGGTGAAGATTACTCTCAGGTAGCCGGGTATGATGCCGGTGCAGATGATTATATTACAAAGCCTATTAAGCCAAAAGTGCTTGTAAGTAAGGTAAAGGCGCTATTGCGCAGGCTGAAAGAAGATGAAGAAACCGATGCTTCTTTAAAGATAGGAGATTTAATCATCAACCGCGAAGAGTACAAAATCATCAAAGACAAAAAAGAGATGATTTTACCGCGTAAGGAATTTGAACTGCTTTCTCTTTTAGCCTCTAAACCGGGTAAAGTCTTTAAACGCGAAGATATTCTGGATAAGGTTTGGGGTAATGAAGTTGTGGTAGGCGGCAGAACCATTGACGTTCACATTCGAAAGCTGCGCGAAAAAATAGGAAACAAAAAGTTTAAAACCATAAAAGGAGTAGGCTATAAATTTGTAGTGTAAATGGCCAATTTTAAAAAATCATACCGTTTTGCGTTGTTTTCTTCGCTCTATATAACGGTCTCTCTAACGCTCTTTGTGAGCGTTTTTTTCTATATACAGGATAGCTTTGACTGGATTTTTATAGCCTGTTTTGTGCCGGTTTGCTTTGTGCTGTCTGTGTTTTTAATTCAGGTACGGGTGGAGCGCTTTATTTACAAACGCGTAAAAAAGATTTACGATGATGTCTCGTTGCTCGATGTGACTACACTCAAGCGGGGCCAGATCACTACAGACATGTCTACGCTCACCAAAGAAGTAGAGCGTTTCGCCGCCAGTAAAAAACTGGAAATTGAATCGCTGAAAATACGGGAAGAATATCGAAAAGAATTCATGGGTAATGTGGCCCACGAACTCAAAACGCCTTTATTTACAACACAGGGTTATATTCTCACCCTGCTTGACGGGGCGATGAAAGATAAAGCCATCCTTAAAAAATACCTGAAGCGTGCCGCTGCTGCAGTAGAGCGACTGGTGTACCTCGTGAGCGATCTGGATATGATTGCCAAGCTTGAAGTAGGTGATCTCAATTTGCGCTACGAATATTTTGACATGGTGGAGTTGGTGCAGCACACCTTTGAGCTGTTGGAGATGAAAGCCGCCAAAAAAAACATCAGTCTTACTTTTGAACGCACAAACAATAAGCCGGTGATGGTTAATGCAGACCGCGAGCGCATTCAACAGTTGCTTACCAATCTTATTGTAAACTCAATAAAGTATGGAAAGCAGGACGGTACCACAGAGGTTACCATCGAAAACCTGATTCAGAATAAAGTAATTGTACGCGTTACCGATAATGGGGAAGGCATCGCTTCAGAGCATATACCACGACTGTTTGAGCGGTTTTACCGTGTTGACAAAAGCGGTTCGCGGCGTGAAGGCGGCTCAGGACTCGGTCTTTCTATCGTGAAGCACATTATTGAGGCTCATGACGAAAAGATTTATGTTGAAAGCGATTTTGGAGTGGGTTCTGAGTTTTCGTTCACCCTTGAAAAGGCCGAAGAGCTCCCTCAAAAACCCATCGCCGATCTGGCTGCCGGCGATTAAACCATCGAAGCCTTTGTATAATTTCGCCTTGCTCAAATCTTTAAGGCTGAAATTTTCCTGTTCTGCATAGGGGATTATGCCTTTAGATTCCAGTCTGCGGGCGAGATATTCCTGTTCGGTTTGCCCCGGTGTGGGTATGAAAAAGGCCTTTTTTCCCAGTTTAAGCAAATCCATAATGGTGGTATAGCCAGAACGACTTATAATAAGATCGCTAGCGCAAATCGCTTTCTGCAAATCCCGGGTCTCCATAAAGTTGACCAGTTTAATCTGCTCTTTTTGAGTGATTTTTTGCTCATTTTCGACCAGACCCTGTACAAAAAGCACCTGGCCTTTGTAATGTTTCAATTCGTGAAGTAAAATTTCTTCCAGTTCGGTGCGTTGAGGTTCGGGTCCGCTTAGAAGTACCATCACATCATACGAGGGCAGCACTTCTTTTTTCTGAAGCCGGGACAATGCGCCAATATACTTTACGGGAATGTCAAAATTCTTGGGATGACCCAATTTTCCGCTTAGGTTGTTTTTACCATCAAAATCGGGTACCCAGCACTCGTCAAATTTGCGAATGTAAGAACGGTGCAGGGCAGAGGTGATACGGGTGGTGCTTCCACTTAGAACCTGCAATTGATGGGTGATAAAAACCGTGGGAATATCAGTATGGTATAGTCCCAGCCGATTGTCTGAAATTACGCCGTCAATTTTTTTTAATTTGACAAGTTGTTTAAGTTCTTCACGCTCAGCCCGTATGGCTTTAAGCACTTTGGGACTGCGCAAAAGCATTTTCCACTTAAAGCTTTTGGCTTTTTTTGAATATTTAATTTCGTACGATGTAAGACTCAAACTTTCCAGGCTTGGAAATTCTTTTTGCAAAAGCTGCAGGGCCTGCCCGTCACTGGCAATCAGGACTTCAAAGTCTTCTTCCAGCAGCGCATAGATAAGCGGGATACACCGCGTGGCATGACCCAATCCCCAATTTAATGGGGCTACCAATATGGTTTTTTTTCTGTTCACGACTGCAAAAATGTGATTTCTCTGATAGTTAAATGTTTCCGTTAGATTATCAAACCATTAAAATAAGATGCTTTTGATGCGGTTTTTTAGTTAAAATCCGGTTTTTATCCATCTGCAATGCTGGTATTTTATATTGATGCGGTTCAGCGTGCATATTTTATCTGTAAAATACTAAAGCCTTTTCTGAGAAGTACCCGTATATTTGAGCCCGTTTTTAATCTGAAAAATAGAAGCTTTTGGGAAGTAAAAATAAGCTGAAGCGCTTTCGCGAGAATGAAACCTTTGACAATGTTATTCAGCCGTCTCGCAGCGAGTTAACCGATGCTGTATTCAGCCTTAAAGGAAACTGGAATCGTGATTTTTTTAAGAATGATAAGCCTATAGTGCTCGAGCTGGGTTGCGGTAAAGGCGAGTACACGGTGGGTCTTGCACAGCGTTTTCCTGAAAAGAACTTTTTAGGTATTGATATTAAAGGTGCCCGTTTTTGGCGGGGGGCAAAAACTGCTTTGGAAGAGAATATTACCAATGCCGGTTTTTTAAGAACCCAGATTGAACTCGTTGATCTGGCTTTTGCAGAGGATGAAGTGTCTGAAATCTGGATCACCTTCCCCGATCCCCAAATCAAGTACAAGCGTACCAAACATCGCATGACCAATCCAGATTTCTTAGCCCGCTATAAAACCATCTTAAAGCCAGACGGAATTATGCATCTCAAAACTGATTCTGAATTTATGCATGGCTACACGCTGGGCTTACTACAAGGGCTGGGACACGAGATTCTGTACGCGCATCACGACATTTACAGCAATCATATGGCGCCAAAAGAAGTGGTTGATATTCAGACTTTTTATGAAAAACAGTATCTTGAGCAGGATAAGGCTATCACGTATATCAAGTTTAAGATCAATTAACCATCATTGGAAATAACCAGGCTCTTTTTTATAACTTATTTCGCCGCTCTACTGGGTGTTTTACCCCCCGGTCTGGTAAATATGTCTGTTGCCAAGACCTGTGTGCACCGGGGTATGCGTAATGGCGTACTCGTTGCAATAGGCGCTTCCATTGTGGTGATGATTCAGGCATTTTTTGCGGTAATGCTGGCGCGGTATATTTTTAGCAATGAAGCGGTGCGAAATACCTTGTTTCGAACGGGAATCGTAGTGTTTGGTATACTGGCGATCTATTTTTTTATTAAAGCCAAAAAGAATAAAGTTAAAGAAGTTAAAATTCCCAAACACAGCGGTCGCCGCAGTTTTTGGAAAGGAGTTTTTGTTGCAACCATTAATGTGTTGCCACTTCCATATTTCTGTGCCATTAGTGCTGCTTTAAATATTACCAGCAAGGGTCAGGAAGGAATTTTTGAAGTCGGCCTTTTTATACTTGCTGCTGCAGCCGGTACCTTTACTTCGCTTTACGTTTATGTAGTGGGGTTTAACCGTATTCAGCACGAGCCGCGTAATTTTGCCAAGTATTCCAATTACTTTATGGCAGGTCTTATGATTGTTTTGGTTGTAATTACATTAGTTAGAATGTTATATGCCAAAGCCTGAAACACTCCATTTCTTCAACCGGGTATATGAGGTGGCAAAACGCATCCCTTACGGCAGGGTAACCTCTTATGGCGCTATCGCCCGCTATCTGGGCGCTGCCCGCAGCTCACGCATAGTGGGCTATGCGCTTAACGGCTCCGTAAATCGTGATGATGTTCCTGCTCACCGGGTGCTTAACCGAAACGGTTTGCTTACCGGCAAGCATCATTTTCCGGGTACCAATCTGATGCAGCAGCTATTGGAAAGTGAGGGACACGCAGTAGTAAATGATACGCTTCAGGATTTTGAGAAGAAGTTTTGGGACCCCGTTATAGAATTGGGATTGACTTAGTTTTTCTTTTTAGTGAAGGTTGTTTTCCTGTCTCCTCAAAGCCCGATAAGTCTTTTCTTTTCTGAAGTTTTCGGCCTATATTTGCATTTTAGAATTAATCTAATTAAGAAGTTGTGAAGTTAGAGAAACAAGCCCTTTTAGAAGCTTTAAAAACCATCAGCGCACCCGGCGAAGGTGAAGATATGGTGAGCAGTGGTGCGGTGACCAATGTGGTTACTTTTGGAGACGAAGTAATCGTAGATGTTACTATTAAAAATCCCAGTCTGCAAGCCAAAAAGAAGACTGAAGTAGAAATTATGAAGGCTATTCATGCAGAAGTGCATCAGAAGGCTAAAGTAAAAGTCAATGTTCGCGTGGACGCTCCTGAAAAACAGCAAAAAAACGAAATTAAAGGAAAACCAATTCCAGGGATTCAAAATATCATCGCAGTCGCTTCCGGGAAAGGTGGGGTTGGTAAATCTACGATTACCGCAAACCTGGCCGTAAGCTTGCAAAAAATGGGTTTTAAAGTGGGTGTTCTTGATGCCGATATCTACGGGCCATCCATCCCGATGATGTTTGATGTACAGGATGAGCGTCCGCTTTCGGTTAAGGTTGATGGGAAGCAGAAGATGAAACCGGTAGAAAATTATGGAGTTAAAGTACTATCCATCGGCTTTTTTACAAGGCCGGATCAGGCGGTGGTATGGCGCGGACCTATGGCTTCCAAAGCGTTAAACCAAATGATCTTTGATGCGGCCTGGGGTGAGCTTGATTTTCTCTTGGTTGATTTACCTCCGGGTACAGGCGATATTCACTTAAGTATCGTTCAGGCAATGCCTATTACCGGTGCCGTGGTGGTGAGTACGCCGCAAAATGTTGCTTTGGCAGATGCCAAAAAAGGCGTGGCGATGTTTCAGCAGGAAAGCATCAATGTTCCGGTGTTAGGGATTGTAGAAAATATGGCCTGGTTTACCCCGGAAGAATTGCCGGAAAATAAATATTTTATCTTTGGTAAAGAAGGTGCGAGCAACCTTGCTGAAGATCTTAACGTGCCGCTTTTGGCTCAGATTCCTTTGGTACAAAGCATACGCGAAGCGGGTGATGTGGGCAGGCCTGCTGCATTACAGGAAAATAGTATATTAGCTGAAGCATTTGAGGGGATGACTCGCAACAGTGTTGAACAATTGGTTAAACGCAATACAGATTTACCTCCTACCGAAGCGGTTAAAATCACGACAATGGCGGGTTGTGCCGCAGTTAAAAAATAGAGTTATGACAGATATAGAACTTAAGGGGAAGGTAGAAGCTGCGCTTGAAGAAATACGCCCTTTTTTGCAAAGTGACGGCGGCGATATCGCTTTGTTGTCTATAGAAGACGGCCGTACCGTTAAAGTACAGCTTGAAGGTGCCTGTGTGGGATGTAGTGTAAACCAGATGACTTTAAAAAGCGGGGTAGAAATGACTATTAAAAAGCACGCTCCACAAATAGAAGAGGTAATTAACATTACCGCATAAGCGAAAGAGATTTTAGAAACAAACTGTCTGAATAAAATTTAGGCAGTTTTTTTATGCCTAATTTTAAACGTATTTTGAACATTTAATTTAAATTTAACTGTTTGTAAAATTAGGAACTATGGCTCATTCAACCGGAAGACGTACTGCTATTAAAAATATTGCTTTGGCCACATCGGGCGCCAGTTTTGGCCTTACCGCACTAAGCTGTAAGACGGAAACAAAAGAGGAAGAACCCGAAGAAGCAAGTAGCGAAGAACCTGCCACTTTAAAGGGAAACATCAAGCATGCTGTATGTTACTGGTGTTATGGGAGCATCCCCCTGGAGAGCTTTGCCCAAAGCGTGGCCGATTTAGGTTTGAAGGGAATTGATCTGCTCAAGCCGGAAGAATGGGAAACCGCAGAAAAATACGGCTTAAAATGCTCTGTGGCGACCGATACATTTGCCAATATTGAGAACGGGTTTAATGATCCCGCAAATCATGCTGATCTTCAGGCGAAATACGCTGAACTTATTGATAAAGCTGCGGCTAAAGGTATTGAGAATGTGATTGTTTTTTCGGGTAACAAAAGGGAGATTTCTGATGAAGAAGGAATTGCCAATTGTGCTGAAGGTCTTCAGCCGCTTGTAAAACAGGCTGAAGAAAAAGGTGTCATTTTGATTATGGAATTACTCAACAGCAAAGTAAACCATAAAGATTACCAGTGTGACCACACTGCCTGGGGAGCGAAATTGTGTGAGCGCATCGATTCCGAACATTTTAAATTGCTTTATGACATTTACCATATGCAGATCATGGAAGGAGATGTTATACGCACCATAAGGGATTATCATCAATATATCGCACATTACCATACCGGTGGTGTTCCTGGCAGAAATGAAATCAATGACAGTCAGGAATTAAATTATCCTGCCATTATGAAGGCGATAGTAGATACCGGCTATAGCGGTTATGTTGCTCAGGAGTTTATCCCAACTTATGAAGATAAAATTGCAGCCTTGAAGGAAGGGGTGCGCATCTGTGATGTCTAGACTTAAACCCTATTAAACAACTGGGTTTTAAAAGCTAAATCAGGACTTTTTCTTAATTTTGCGCCTTGAAAAGGTAATTGAACCTGTACTCATATAAATTGCCTTACGGCAACAGATCAGAAAGTATGCAAGACATCACAATCACTGTTATTGACCGCGAAGGGGTTGCCCACGCACTGGAAGCTCCAACAGACATGAATTTAAACCTGATGGAAGTTTGTAAAATGTACGAACTTCCTGTGGAAGGTACCTGTGGAGGGATGGCCATGTGCGCTTCCTGCCAGTGCTATGTGCTTTCAGATCATAAGCTGAATGAAATGGGTTATGATGAAGAGGCGATGCTTTCGGAAGCTTTCCACGTAGAAGAAAACAGCCGCCTGGGTTGCCAGATTCCCATTACTCCAGATCTTAACGGCCTTGAGGTAAAACTGGCGCCTGAGAGTTAAGCCGAAAACCTTAGGATAGCGATCTAATTGGTTTTTAGGATTTCCATAGCTATAGGAAGCAGGCGTTCCACAAATGCAGAATAGGCCTTCTCTGAAGGATGCAGCCCATCTACAGCCACCAGTTCTGTATCTTCTAGACCCTTACGGGTGATGTCTGTAATATTTAAAAATAAAATGTCAGATTCTTTAGTGATGCTTTCTGCCGCTGCGTTGAATAAATTGATTTCTGTCGAAATCTCCTGAGGATTTGCTGTACTTTGACCAAAAGGGGTATATGCATAATCAGGAATTGAAAG
>CAYNMH010000067.1:10452-19355 GCA_964398145.1 uncultured Flavimarina sp.
GAGGATTTGCTGTACTTTGACCAAAAGGGGTATATGCATAATCAGGAATTGAAAGAACAATCACCCGATCACGATCGCCCTGAGCCAGTTTTGCCGCCGTTTCGAGCAATTGCTTAAACTCTACTTTATACGTTTCAAGACTTCCGCCCTGAAATTGATTATTGACCCCAATAAGTAATGTTACCAAATCATGGTTTTGCGCAGGATTCTCCCCTTTAATGGCCTGTATAAGACTTTCGGTACGCCAGCCGGTACGGGCAATGATTTTTGTTTGCAGCCTGGCGCCAGTTTTTGCTTCAAAAGCCGCCTGCAGTTGCGTGGGGTAATTGCAGGATTGGCATACACTTTCACCAATGGTATAACTATCTCCTAATGCCAGATATTTATAAGCACCATCTAGTGAGTTATCAGAAGGATTTGTGGGAATTTCTGTTTCGCTTTCCTGAAATGCAATGGGATCATCTACAGTCCCACAACTCAGAATAACGAATGCAAAAAACAAATAATTAAGTGCTTTCATACTTAACTTACGAGAGCGCGGCTTAGGTGGTTTTATAATCAATAAGTTTTTGAGGTCCTTCTAGAACGATGCGTACAATTTTTAAGACACCATCATCAGTGGTTGCTATTTGCCATTTTACGAGTGTTATGAAGCCGTTTTCAATCTCCAAACCTGTGATGCTTCTGGGATGTACGCAGCTTCCGTCATTAAAATAAGCAATTTCCCCGGGCTCAGGAAAACGCGGGCGATGGGTATGACCCGTAATGGTAAATTGATTGTTCCGCTCCATAATCCACTTTTTGGTGCGGCGTTCGACCTTTATGAGCTCCAGATAATTTTTTGCCGGACTTGTAGGGTCTGAAATGCCTGCTCCCTGTAGTGGTCGCCAAAGGACGCGCACCATAAAACGATTGAAACGCCAGCCTACATAATTCATCCAGTCAGCCTGATGACCGTGACACAGAAACAATTCCTGACCGGTTTGCTCATGTTTTAAGATCAGCGCTTCGTGAACTTCTATGCCGGGAAATAAGGCTTTGTCTTCCCCTGTTCTCCGGTCAAAATGATAGTGTAGATTTTTTTTAACCTGAGCTTTATTTCTGTAAATCATATCGTGATTGCCCCAAATGAGCTGTAAGCGGTTCTCCAGATAAAACTTCCGCATTAACTCATACACATTTTGATGGGATTCAAAAAGAACGGAAAAGCTCAGGTTTTCCCACAGCTCATCGCCATCGCCCAACTCGCAATACGTAAAACCGTTTTTATAATATTGCTGTAGCGCATGGAAGTAAATGTTGCGGTTATTGGCAAAATCATCTGCACCACTGTTATCCCCGCGGTGACAATCGCTAAAGAGTATAAACTTATCAGCATCTGTAAACGGAATTACGGGCGCTTGTTTAAAGGCCCGGTCAAAACGACTTCTTGAAGACATAGTGTTGTATCTGAAGTATTAAAGATACACTATGTGATTTTACGCTGTTATCTTCGAATTGATTTCCTGCTCAATACCATTCCACAAAATGATGCGTTTTTTAAGCGCTCCAACAGCGGTTTGCCGAGCTTCTTCCCATTTCATCATGTCTGTGCCGCATAGCTCTTCAATCATTTTAAGCGCCATAGGACCATGCTCATCACCGTCAAGCTCAATATGACGGTCAAAGTAGTATTTGAATAAACTCAGGTCTTGCTTCGGAAAGTTTTGCATAATGTTCCCGATAATTTTGGTAAACATATCCGGGATGAGGTCTTCACGTCCAAAAGTGAATGCGGCTGCAATTTTATGCGGTTTTCCTTCCGAAATGATTTCAAAGGTAAAACGCAGGAAATCCTTTACACTGTCGGGAACTTCGCTCACGGCGATAACCAGAAAGATATCGGTGCCGTGTATGATATGATTTAGAAAGGCATTAATTTGATCTAAAGAAGCTTCTGAAGTTTTCATCGCATCGAGATACATTTCAAAATGGCTCTGTCGTTTGCCCTCCATATTAACATCGGTTTCCTCAGCAAGTACAATTTCGTTAATGAGATAGCGCACTTCGGGATTGCCCAAAGGATACCACGGCGTAGAAACCTTAGTAAGATCGTACTGAAGTGATTTAAGCAGCGACATAAAATCCCATACGGCAAATACATGATGCTGCATAAAGATTTTTAAATCTTCAGGAGTTTTCAGCTTTTTATAGAGACTATGATTAAGCAACTCTTCCTGATAGGGAGCTATTGCTTTATGAATATCCTGTATCATTGCAATTTCTTTTCTTGCAAAACTAATAAACAAGCCTAATACCTGTGAAGATTTACATTAGATTATATCTATAATGCGATTATTTAAAAGCATTTAGGCCGGTAATGTCAAGACCGGTGATAAGCAGATGGATGTCGTGAGTTCCTTCGTAGGTTACCACACTTTCGAGATTCATCATATGCCGCATAATACTGTATTCACCGGTAATGCCCATACCCCCAAGGATTTGGCGGGCTTCCCGGGCAATTTTTAAGGCCATGGCTACATTGTTGCGCTTGGCCATCGATATTTGTGCAGAAGTAGCTTTGCCTTCATTGCGTAAGGTTCCGAGGCGCCAGGCGAGCAGCTGGGCTTTGGTAATTTCGGTAATCATTTCGGCCAGTTTTTTCTGCTGAAGTTGAAAGGCGCCAATGGGTTTGCCAAATTGCTGCCGTTCTTTCGCGTAGCGCAAAGCTGTGTCGTAACAGTCCATCGCGGCACCTATGGCACCCCATGCAATTCCAAATCGTGCCGAATCTAAACACATCAAAGGAGCGCCCAGCCCCGATTTGTTAGGCAGCAGGTTTTCTTTGGGTACTTTCACGTTGTCAAAAATGAGTTCGCCGGTTGCACTGGCCCGCAAGGACCATTTATTGTGGGTTTCCGGAGTAGAAAAACCTTCCATTCCACGTTCTACGATAAGACCATGAATGCGGCCTTCTTCACTTTTTGCCCAAACCACCGCGATGTCGGCAAACGGCGAATTGGAAATCCACATTTTGGCACCATTTAAAAGGAAATGATCGCCGGCATCTCTAAAGTTGGTCACCATCCCGCCGGGATTGGAGCCATGATCGGGCTCGGTAAGGCCAAAACATCCCATAAACTCCCCGCTGGCGAGTTTGGGCAGGTATTTTTTACGCTGTTCTTCAGAGCCAAATTTATAAATAGGATACATCACCAGTGAGGACTGTACCGAAGCTGTTGACCGCACGCCGCTGTCACCGCGTTCTATTTCCTGCATAATGAGGCCGTAAGCGATCTGATCCAGACCGGCACCGCCGTATTCTTCAGGAATGTAGGGGCCAAAAGCACCAATCTCGGCAAGACCGCCTATGATTTGTTTGGGGAATTCTGCTTTTTGAGCTGCTTCTTCTATAATAGGAGAAACTTCCCGTTTAACCCAGTCGCGTGCTGCGCTGCGTACGAGTTTATGCTCGTCGGTTAAGAGGTCGTCAATATTATAGTAATCAGGAGATTCAAAAAGATCGGGTTTCATAGGTACTGCTATTAATATCTAAAGCTTTTCAGGCATTCATTAAAGGATGATTAACAAATGCTGAAGCGTGCAGGCTAAATTTAGAAAATCGCCAAAACTCTTGCTACAGAAATTGAGAATATTCAGCGGAGTAGTCCCTACATTTTTAGATAGAAGTCTCGTACCAGATTTTGATAAGCTTCGGTGTACTGATGCCTTTCGGTTTCAATAATCAAAGCATCTTTCTGCGGGTTTACAGAAGCGTTTCGGGAAAAACAAATCAAGGAACGTTTTGCCGCTACCTCAGGATTACCGTGTAGCCGGGTGATGTACTCCGGATAGAGATTGCCTTTCGCCGCAAAGTTGACAAATTCTTCCTCCCGCAATTGTGGCAGAATTAGGGCAAACTTTCCTTCCTCAGCTAAAAGCTGATTTACTGAAGCAACCAAAAGCTCAAATGGCATCGCATCTTCAAAACGAGCCTGCTCCCGAGCTGAGCCCTGTTGTTCTTCTAGCTGGGTGCTACCTTCAAAATAGGGCGGATTGCACACGATGAGCTCGTAAGTGTCTTCAATTTCGGTAGCAAATTCATAGAGGTGCGCGTGATAACAAAACAGGCGGTCTCCCCAAGGCGACTGCTCAAAATTGTCAACAGCCTGCTCGTAAGCGTCCTCATCCAGTTCCAGCGCATCAATGATTTCGGCATCTGAACGTTGCGCGAGCATCAATGCAATAACGCCAGTGCCTGTGCCGATATCGAGTATGGAATTAGGTTGGTGCGTAAGAGGAGCCCAGGCTCCCAGTAGAACCCCGTCTGTGCCAATCTTCATCGCGCAGCGATCCTGGTTAACCGTAAACTGTTTGAATATGAAAGGTTTTGACAGAGCTATATTTTTGTGGTTAATGGATCTTGACGATTTGAGAAAAATGATAAAATCGTGATGCGATCTGCATCAATTTGATAATACAAATTGTTGAATTTTGCTACAACCGCTTTTCGAACGGTGGGTTTTAAAATAGATTGAGGAAAAAGTTCTGGATTTTTAGAAATCAAATTCAAGGTATGCTCTAATTGATTGGATAGGTAACTCAATTCCCGGTTTGTAAAGTTTTCTTCTAAATATTTAATGGTTGACTTTAGTTCGGTCAGCGCATATGCTGTCTAAAAAATGTTATAACCATTTTTCATAGATAGCCTTAACTTCTGCCTGACTTCTCAATTGGTTTGCATTTACATCTGTAATACCCATTTCAATCGAATAACGCTCAGCTTCGGAAATGGAAGACCACCAATCGGTTTTATCAGCATCGCGTAATTGTATCAATTTTTCAATGGTACCAGCGTCTTCAAGGGTAGATAACCATTGAATAAGCTCAATTTTTTGATCTTGAATAGTAGCTTCCATAACTCTAAAATACAAATAATTTAGAAATGTTATCTGACTGAATTCGTGAAGCTGTTCTTAAAGATAAATAGCAATCAGACCTTCCGGAGTGTCGAGGGTAATAGTTTTTGATTTACGATCTACTTTTTTGATGAAATCATCATTAATGGGGATTAAGACTTCCTTTCCCTTGTGATCGATTTCAAAAAGCGCCTGTGCGGTGTTGTCGTTTATTCCGGTGATGGTGCCTACATCACCATAGTACACATCTTTTACGGTAAAACCGATGACCTCGTGGTAGTAAAATTTATTGCCCTCCAGTTTTGGTAACATCGAAAGCGGCAGGTACAGTTCTGCATTAACCAGATCGTCTGCATCTTCTTCGGTATTTACATCTTCAAAATCGATGCGGAGGAGGGTAGATTTGTGCAGTTGAGCACTACGAATAAAAAAAGGAACCAGATTGCCGTTAAAATCGACAAATACTGATTCCAATTCTTCGTAAACCTCGGGTTCGTCTGTGTCCAGTTTGGCCAGTAACTCGCCCTTAAAGCTAAATTTTCGCACGATTTTGCCCAGATAGAAACACTCTTCTTTGCGCATCGTGAACGGTTTTTACTTAGCTTCTTCTTCGTTGTTCTCTTCAGCAGCAGGCGCTTCTTCCGTAGCAGCTTCAGCTTCTGGAGCTTCTACTTCTTCCTCTTGAGGCTGAGCAGCAGCAATACGAGCTTCGTTAGCAGCTTTTTCAGCAGCTAAAGCCTCTTTACGTGCTTTTTCCTGTTCTTTAGAAAGGTTGTCTTTTTTAGCATCGATTTTTGATGCTTTTTCTTCAACCCAGGCATTGAATTTTTCTTCAGCCTGCTCTTCGGTTAATGCGCCTTTACGCACACCACCAGCAAGGTGATTTTTAAGCAATACTCCGGTGTAAGAAAGTAAACGTTTTGCAGTTTCGGTAGGCTGTGCCCCGTTCTGCAACCATTTTACAGATGAATCTACGTCCAGGTCAATTGTCGCAGGATTGGTGTTTGGATTGTAAGTTCCTAGTTTTTCTAAGAATTTACCGTCACGTTTAGCACGCGTGTCTGCGGCTACTACCCAGAAAAAAGGTTTTCCTTTTTTACCGTGTCTTTGTAATCTGATTTTTACTGGCATAAAAATTAATTTTTGGGGTACCCGACCCCGGTTATAATTTAGTAATGGCTTTCCTTATAAAGGTGCCTTGTTAAATAAGGGCGCAAATATACTACAAATTTCTGTTTGTCAATGCGTTTAAAGCCTGTAAAATTAGTATTTTGCACTCGCTTAGATTCCCTGTTATCGATGAAGTCTCTATTTTTTGCCATTATGGCTCTTTTTCTGGTTTCTTGTGCAGACGATGTGACCTTCAATTCGCCTGCTTTTCAGGGCTTAAAAGACACCGTTTTTTTTAAGGCTCAGGGAACGCGTGCCATGTTAACAGATGCTAATGAAGTAGTCATTTCCGGAAATCTGGGAGGCGAGCGTGTTGATTTGCGACTACCGGCTTATGGAACCGGGGTTTTTGACCTGAACTCTAATTCGGCCGCAATAGCCGATTTTTATGAGGAAGATGGTAAACAATACAGCACCCGTTTTGATGGAGAAGGTGAAGTAGTGGTAGAACGTGTTGACGACAGTTTGTATACAGGTTCCTTTCGATTTAGAGCAGTCGCACCGGCAGATACTACTGAAGTTTTTTTTACCCGTGGCTATTTTTATGAGGTGCCTTTCTTTGAAGAACCCCTTCCTCCGGTTGTGATCCCTGCCGTGGAAACGGCTTTCTCGTGCAGGATTCAGGGAAATAGTTTTAGGCCGGAGGTAACCTATGCTTCAGAAGGTAATGATATCATTACCGGAGTAGGGAGTACCAGTTCTGTAGTTGTGCGCCTGCGATTCCCGCGGAATATAGAGCCCGGCGTATATGATCTTACCGATTTTAATATACCCAGCGCCTACCAGGCATCGTACATTTCAGGTCCATTTAATCCTCAGGTGCATTCGGGTACTCTTACGATCATCTCAAATAATAAAAACCAAAAGTCTGTAGGCGGAATGTTTCAGTTTACCGCGCAGGGTGCTACCACCATTCAGGTTACAGAGGGTTCGTTCGGTTTTAATTACTAATATTTACCTGGTTTTAATTAGTACAAATTTGTTAATCTTCACGATAACTATTTAGTTAGGATTTGGGTTAGTTCATTTAGGTTTTTAACGGTATAATACGCACTACTCGCTTGGATTCGAAACTTCTATTTTACGCGCGCACCGGTCTGTTTGCAAAAGCCATGCTCTTTCTGGCTATTGGCACGTTTACCGCTATGGGTGCTTTTAATCTGGGAGGTTTTAAAGCAGGTAGTTTTACGCTGATGAATTTTCTGGCGGATGACCTCGCAGGTCGCGCACTATTGATTTTGTGGGCCATAGCCTTATCGGGTTATGTATATTGGCGTGTTTTTGAAAGTATTGCAGACAGGCGAGGCTTTGGGAACAATTTAACTGGCATTGCAGAGCGCATTGGGTTTTGTTTTGGAGGTTTAGTCTATGCTTTTTTGGCTGTGAGCGCCTTACTCGTTGCTTTAAATCCCCAAACTTCTTCCTGGCTTAAAGAAACCGATATTCAGGAGCTGCTACAAACAGATCTGGGTAAATTTACCGTTACGGCTACCGCTGTGGGGATGTTGTGCGCCACAATAAATGAATTTTACATCGCTATTTCCCGAAAGTTTATAAATACCATTTATATCAACACTATCAAACCCAGCTACCGAAAAACGGTTATCTGTTTTGGAATAATAGGTTATGCCTCTCGCGGAATCACACTGGGTATCGCCTCGTTCTTGCTGTGGGATTCCGCTTTTACTCCCCGCGATCTGGATGACACAAATAAAGAAGCGGCTTTTTCGGTGATGGAGTATCTATTTGGCAATTGGACCCTGGGCATTATTGCTCTTGGCTTTGTCATTTATGCGCTCTACGTCTTTGTAGAAGTACGCCATCGAAAAATTGAAACATTTAAAGTAAACCCCGGATGATTTTCCGGGGGTTTATTGTTTCCTACTCCTTGTTTAGAAGGCTTTCATTAAAGAGCTTTAAAATACGCTTGTATTCATCGGTCCAGCTGCTGGGTTCCACAAAACTATGGTCTTCAACCGGATAGACCGCAAGTTCCCAATTTTCCTTGCCCAGTTCAATCAAGCGCTGGGTAAGCCTCACCACGTCCTGAAAATGCACATTGGTATCTACCATTCCATGCGCTATTAGTAAATCGCCTTTTAAGCCTTCGGCGAAATAAATAGGTGAAGATCTCTTGTAAGCGACAGGGTCCTGAGTAGGTTCGTTGAGAATATTTGCTGTATAACCGTGATTGTAATGTGCCCAGTCTGTTACTGAACGTAAAGCAGCACCGGCTTTAAAGGTTTCTGCTTCTGTAAATAAGGCCATAAGTGTTATGAAACCCCCATAGCTTCCGCCGTAAATTCCCACTTTATCAGGGTCAATATCGTAGTTCTCAATAAGGTATTTTACACCATCAACCTGGTCAGACAAATCCTTTCCGCCCATATGACGGTAAATGCCGGTTCGCCAGTCACGACCATAACCCGCGCTGGCACGGTAATCAATGTCAATCACCGTGTAGCCCAAATCGGTAAGCATATTGTTAAACATATATTCCCTGAAATAGGTTGACCACCATTTATGAGCATTTTGCAAATAACCGGCACCGTGAACAAACACCACTGCAGCATTGTTTTTAACCGAAGCAGCAGGCACATAGAGTCTTGCCGGTACCATCTCCCCGTCTTTAGCCTCAAAGTTGATGTTTTGCGGTACGCGCCAGTCGTAACTTTTAAAAGCCTTAGACTGGCCGGAAGTTAGCGGTTCTGCTTCTGCATTGGCACCCGTTTTCTTCAGGTGCAATTCCCAGGGTTTATTGCTGTAGGAATGACGAATGGCCATATACTTTTCGTCTGGTGAAAGACTTACTTCATTATTGCCCGGCATCGCGGT
>CAYNMH010000068.1:0-19331 GCA_964398145.1 uncultured Flavimarina sp.
GATTTTGATGGAAATTATTCGTTAAATGTTGCCGCTGGAGCAACATTAGAATTTTCATATGTCGGCTTTAGAACTCAGGAAGTGCAAGTAAGTACTCAAAACGAAATCGATATCGTCCTGCAGACGGATGTAGCTTCATTAGATGAAGTTGTTGTTGTTGGTTATGGTACTCAAAGGAAACGAGATCTTACCGGGGCCATCTCTCGGGTAAGTTCAGAGGATTTTAGTCCGGGAGTAAATAGAAGTGCCGCAGAATTGCTAAAAGGTACAGCCTCTGGTGTTGCAGTTACACAAACCAGCTCTGCGCCAGGTGCAGGTCTGACGGTGCGAATACGTGGGGCAGGTTCTATAAATAGTTCTAATGGGGTGCTTTATGTAGTAGATGGTTTGCCAGGAGTAGATCCTAATTCATTAAGTCCTGGTGATATAGAGTCTGTTGAAATATTAAAAGATGCGTCTGCCGCATCCATTTATGGTACGCGGGCAGCAAATGGGGTCGTGCTTATCACTACGAAAAAAGGTCAGTCTGGTACCGCCCAAATAAGCTATAGTACTTACACGGGTATTCAGGACGTTCCAAATATTGTGGAGGTGTTAAACGCACAGGATTATGCCCGACTAGTAAATCAAAGACTTGAGTTTGATAATCGCCCACCGGAATTTACTGATGAAGATATAGCTGGTTTTGGAGCAGGAACAAATTGGCAACAGGAAATTTTTAGAAAAGCAGTTGTTCAGAATCACCAGATTTCTGTTTCCGGTGGGGATGAAAAGGGCAAATATTATGTTGGGATTAACTATTTTGATCAGGATGGTGTTGTAATCAATTCCGGTACAAAAAAGTACAATTTAAGAACCAATGTTCAATCAAACCCTTTAGATCGCTTAAAGCTTTCTTTGGGTATTAACTATACCGAAGAAACAATAAGAAGTATTCTTAGTGCAGGTGCAGATGGAGGCTTACTCTCAGCCGCTCAGCGTGCAGATCCTACTATTCCTGCAGGACTTGATCCTGAAACCGGCAGGTATTACAATATTGGTTCTTCTACTTCTGACAATCCCTTGGCTCTTGCAAACGGTATAAGTAATAAGAATGTAATACGGCGGTTTTATACTTCTTTGACAACAGATTATGAAGTCGTTGATAATCTTACAGCTACATTACGCCTGGGTGCTGAGTCTAACAATAGTCGTCAGGATTCATATAATAGCCGTATTACAATGGGGGGCTTAGGTCAGGGAGGTGTGGCCTCTATCAGTGCTGGTGAATCAACACATTGGCTAGTAGAAAGCCTTTTAAAATATGAAAATACGTTTAACGATGTTCACGATTTTTCGATCCTTGGTGGAGCAACCTGGGAGCGCTTTGATTCTAGAGGACTTGGAGCTAACAGCCGCGGATTTATTTCTGATGTTTTGGGTACTAATGCGTTAGAGAGTGGTGATGGCGATAATGGTGATAACGTGAGTAGCGATCGGTCTGCCAATCAACTCAATGGTTTTCTGGGTAGAATGACTTATGCTTATGATGGTAAATATTTACTAACAGCCTCATTTAGGTTAGACGGGTCTTCTCGTTTCTCTGATGAAAATAAATATGCTTTCTTTCCGTCTGCTTCTTTAGGTTGGCGATTGGGAGAAGAAGCTTTCTTAAATTCTGCTGATTGGATTGATGAACTAAAACTAAGAGTAGGTTATGGAGAATTAGGAAATCAGGGTATCAATAATTTTGAGACCATCCAAACTTTAGTAGCCGGCGGAAACTCTGTATTTAACGACCAGATCGCGATAGGAGTTGTACCTGCCAGATTACCAAATTCAGACCTAAGGTGGGAGACTACTTCAGAACTCAATGTTGGTTTAGACTACGGCTTCATAAATAATCGTATCACAGGTGCGATAGATTATTTTTATCGAGTGACTAAGGACCAGTTGTTCTTTAAACCCTTACCAGCGGTTGTGGGATTTGGTTCTGTTCGAACAAATATTGGCGAGGTGCTAAATACCGGAGTTGACTTCAGTTTAAGTACCAAAAACCTAACCGGAGCATTTAAGTGGAATACTGACATTACGTTTTCCTATCTTAAAAATGAAGTGACAAGCTTGCCTGATTTCACTCAGGAAATAATAGGTGGCTATGCCGGAAATAATGTTGGCGCCTTCTGGATTGTTCAGGAAGGAGCTGCTTTACGCTCTTTTTACGGTTATGTTATTAACGGTCTTTTTCAGGAAGGTGATGATATAGCTAATTCACCAACGCCGGCACCCAATTTTCAACCGGGTATGCCACGTTTTGTTGATCAAAATGGGGACGGTACAATTAATGCCGAAGACCGTGTGATCATAGGTAGTCCTTTTCCTGATTACACCTATGGAATGCGCAATACCTTTTCCTATAAAAACTTTACCTTAAGTACTTTTATTAATGGTGTTGAAGGTGTAGACAGGTATCAATCAGATATAGCAGAAACGCTTTACCCTCAAAATAACTTCAGTAATCCACTTGCAACATATTATTACAACAGATGGACTCCGGAGAATACGAATACGACGATCCCTTCAGGGCAGAATTTCACCCTTTATGGTGGTGCTCAGGCAGTCAATACTTTAACTGTAGTTGATGCTTCGTATGTTCGTTTAAAAAACGTAACGCTTTCCTATAATTTTCCATTAAAAGATAGCTTTCTATCCTCTTTAAATATTTTCGTTGCTGGTGATAACCTTGCAACCTGGACAGACTTTCTAGGATATGATCCTGAAGCGAACATTCAGGGAGGAAGCCTTGAAGCAAAAACATATAACGCTTATCCATTGGCACGGGTTTACAGACTGGGCCTTGATATCAAATTTTAAAAAAGTAAACTATGAAAACATATTTGAAACGATCAATATTAATATCATTAGTTATAATGAGTGTTTTAAACTTTTCTTCGTGTTCAGAATTTCTAGAAGAAGAGGTTTACACCCAATACGACCCTGATAGTTTTCTTCAAGATCAGGAAGGTGTAGATGCTCTTTTAACAGGGGTTTATGCATCAACTGAAATTTCGGGAGGTGATGCGCGAAATATTTATTACGCGTTAAGCGAGTTTCCCACAGATGTCTCTTTTGAAACTGATGGAGGTTTTGCAAGTCAGGTGAAACCTATTCAGGAGTTTAACCTCAATCCATCCATTCCATTTATTTCGGGTGCATATTCTAAATTTTACGCTGCAATTGCCAGAGCTAATAATGTGCTACTGGTAACCTCAGGTCTTCAGGGTATTGATGCAGATGTTGTGAACAAAATTAATGCTGAAGCGCGCTTTTTAAGAGCCTATTCATATTATATTCTGCATAACTTCTTTGGACCCACTCCTATAATCGAGATTCCGGCAGGAGCTACAATTGATGAGATTGAGACTATTGGAAAAGAAACCCGGCGTGCTACAGAAGAAGAATACCGTGCTTATGTAGAGGCAGATTTATTGTTTGCAGCAACAACCCTTGATGCTGGTACTTTGAGCAGTAGAGCAAATAAGGGGAGTTCGTATGCTTTACTTACAAAATTTTATCTGAGCAACAGACAATGGCAAAAAGCTGCAAACGCAGCAGCAGAGGTACTCAAACTAGACTATACGTTATATGATGACTACACCCAATTATTTAGTGTTCAGGGAGAAAATAATAACGAGTTTATATTTAGAACGGAATGTAAAGTAGGTAGTAATCAGGTAAATCAATATATGCCTCACGCTTTTCCTCCACGATACCGCGTTCAGCCGAACTGGGTTAATTACGCTGCTCAGTTTAGGACCTACACTTCATTTTACGATACTTTTGAAGAACAGGACGACCGTCGTAAATTATTTTTGACTGAATATATACCAGATAACAGCACTTCTACTGTTCAACTAGTTCGCGATGCAAATGGTAACCCATTAAACAATGCACGTAGTTTTAAATATACTCCAGATCCTGATGCTCAGGGGGTAAATCATGGTAATGATATTCCGGTGATTAGACTTGCAGATATCATTCTTTCCCGTGCAGAGGCTCTTAACGAAATAAACAATGGCCCTACGCAGGAGGCTATAGATTTAATAAATCGAGTAAGAAACAGAGCTAAAGCTACACCTATAACTTTAAATCAGTTTCCCACAAAAGATGAGCTCAATGATTTCATACTGGCAGAACGAGCGAGAGAACTTTATACAGAAGGAATCATTCGTCGTGAAGATTTGATACGACACGATAAATATATTAGTCGAGCAATAGAGCGCGGGTATCCGGCTCAACCATTTCACGTGGTTTATCCTATTCCTCAGGATCAGTTAGATAATAACCCTAATCTTGAACAGAATCCGGGTTATTAATAAGAATATTCAATTAGCTAGAAAATCCAGATTTAAAAAGGCTTCTTATTTAGAGCCCGGTAAAATACACGGTGTCAGATTACCCCACTTTTGCGGCAGAATTAAGTGGGGTATAATGGCCAATTATACCAGAGACCTTAGTTACCTGTCAAGCGTCTGGATGCTTTAATAAATAGGTGTCTGGGAAGTGGATTCAAAGGAGTAATATTATATGTATCACGGAGGTTTCACACCAAAAGGACGAACTAATTTTTTTAGCGATAAGCTTTTGGCTCTCTTAAAATTTTCTATGATTTTAGGCACCTATTGACGAGTTTGGCAATATCAATGAATCCTTTCACAGGCTAAGGATTCTGCATTATTTCATAAATTCCTTTAATGAGCAGCTTGCGCCTATGAAGACTATTTTGCCACTAAAAAATAAAAGTTTTCAGCCTGCTGATACGACCTCATTGTGGTATGCGGTTCGTTTTAAGGATCAATCTGGTTTTCGATTTTAGGGAGGAATACCTAAAAGCCTTAATGACGTCTTTATAAAGTTGGATTATAAGGCCGATACAGCTATGGGATTCTACGATATCCAATTAGTTGCTGATCAACTGTATTTGGGAATGACGAGGGGAATAGGCTAGAAGGGGTGTAGGCTTCCTCATTTTGGGGCAGCCTACAGTTTAGCTTTTATTGAAATTTTGATCTTAGTAATGCCATATCCCTACTTACCTTCATATCTAAAATCTTCGCATAATGCTGAGTTGTTTTTAGATTGGTATGACCAAGCATTTTGCTTACAGATTCAATGGGTACGCCATTAGTAAGTGTTACAGTTGTAGCAAAAGTATGTCTTGCCAAATGAAATGTCAGGTTCTTGGATATCCCAGCTAATGTCGCGATCTCCTTGATATAGGCATTCATTTTTTGATTACTAAGAACAGGAAGCACTAAACCTTTTTCTTTTAACAGCTCGTTGTCTTTATATTTTTCAATAATTGTTTTGGCGATAGGTAAAATCGGAATATTACTTTTGGTATCGGTTTTAGAGCGATTGGTCTTTACCCATTCCTCACCATCTGCACCAACGCTAATATCGCTTCTTTTTAATTTTTTCACATCCGCGTAAGCCAGACCCGTAAAACAGCAAAAGATGAATATATCGCGTACCTGATCAAGCCGTTCCATTTTCAAATTGAGATTAATAATTTTTTGAATTTCATCTTCGTTCAAAAATTCCCGTTCCACAATTTTGAGCTTCGCTTTCCAGTGTAAGAAGGGATCTTTATCTATCCAGTCATTTGCATGTGCAATACGAATAATTTTTTTAAAGTTTGTAATATACTTTATGGCAGAGTTGTGCGCACACTTACGGGTTGTTTTCAGATAGTATTCTAGACCCGTGATGAACTTATGATCTATATCTTGAACGGGAATATCATTTCTCTTATATTTTTGCTTTATGTAAGACTCCACGTGTTTTTTACAAGTTCGATAGCGCTCTGCAGTTCCGGCGGCGAAATCTTTACCTATTAGACTTTCTACTTTGTTATTGTGCTCCTGGAAGATCTCTAGCAGCATTTTTTGCGTTTTGTCTTTTCCAAGTAAAACATCCCTAATATCTGATGCAGAGTAAGAATTATTTTCTCTCTCAAAATTCTGTTGAATTGAGTAGACCTTATTTTTTATTACACTAAGATGTCGATTGATTTCTTGAGCTTCTGCAGAGTTACCTAAAACAAGTTGAGTTCTTGAGTTCCAATAATCAGGGTGGACCTGCCGGTGGACGCTGAATTCACAACGACCTCCGTCAAGGGTTATTCTTAAGAAGATTGAGGTTTTTCCTAAAGAATTTACCTTACTTTTCTTTATGAAAAATAAAAGTGAAAGAGACAAAGACATATCTTTTAAGTATTGATTTGCATCAATTTACTCAATTTTATTTAAACAAAATAAATGATAAGTTCTTTAAATACAATGTGTTGCGGTTCTCTGGTGGACCCTTCTAAAATTGAAAAAGGTCCACCGAATTAGCCCCTTTTTGTTTGATATTATTTGATATCAAATGAAATCAATAAAAATAAAAAACCCTGTAAATCAACTATTTACAGGGTTTTTGTTGCCTTTTTTAGGGCTTTTTGCGGAGAAAGAGGGATTCGAACCCCCGGAGGTGTGACCCTCAACGGTTTTCAAGACCGCCGCATTCGACCACTCTGCCATTTCTCCAGTGTCTATGCGTGAAAAACCTATTTGGTTTTACCAACCTATTAGCGGGCTTACCCGCCGAAGGGATTTTTTTATTTCCCGTAGGCGGGTGCAAATATAGAAAGTTTTTTCAATTTACATTCAAAAAAAGACACGGATTTTTAGACTAATTATTCTTACCCGTAATCGGGATTTTATCTCCCTTAAAATGAGGCTCTTTATTGATGAGCAATTCCGTCCAGGCTTTTAAATTTGCCGCAATTTCGCGAAAGCGGTTGCGGGATTCAGCCTCATAAGCCCGGCGGTCTCCAATATATCCGTAGTAATCCAAACCCATACTGCGCGCAATATAAATGGCCCGCGGCAGGTGAAATTGCTGCGTAACCACGATCGCACGATTTACTTCAAAAATATAAGACGCCCGGTACACGGAATCGTAGGTGTCAAACCCGGCAAAATCCATAAAGATAGCTTCCTCGGGCACCCCGCGTTCCCGCAGGTATTTCTTCATCGCGACGGGTTCGTTATAACTCGTGGTACCGTTATCACCAGATAGCAGAAACCGCTTCACTTTTCCCTGAGCATAAAGGAGCAGGGCAGACTCTACCCGGTCCCTTAATATCGTAGAAAGTTCGCCATTACTTCGCACGCTGGCTCCCAGCACCAGTACGGTGTAAGCTTCGGGCAGCTCTTCTACACGTTCATATATATAATCCTTGGTGGTATTTCTTATATAAACCGATAATCCGGAGGTAACCAGTAAAACGAGTACCAGAACCACCACCAGATAGCGCAATACTTTTAGGAAAACCAAATTGGTTAAAATCATACAGCTGGTTAATTACTGGAAAATTCTGAGATTTAAGCTCTAACGAAATAAATGCGGGTATGGGTATTACAAGCTGCCCTAAAAATAGTAAGCTTTTACTAAATATGGGGTTTAAAAAGCATTTAAAAACCGCTATTTAAGCGAATCGCCATACCAAAATCGTCGGAAGGTCTTAACTTTGTCAAAACGGAAAGCTATGCAAATTATTGAGAGCCTCAACTGGCGGTATGCGGTTAAAAAGTTTGACCCCGATCACAAGTTAACTTCAGACCAACTCAAGGTCTTAACGGAAGCCTTTAATCTTACTGCTACTTCCTACGGTTTACAACCGCTGCGCCTGGTCGTGGTTTCAGATCAGGAGAAAAAAGAACAGCTGGTAGCTGCATCGATGAATCAAACCCAGGTGCGCGATGCTTCGCACGTTTTAGTAATTTGTGTGGAGAAGGAAGTAAAAGCGCCTTATGTAGATAGCTATTTCAACCGGGTTAAAAATCTTCGCGAAACTCCTGAAACCATCTTAAAACCTTTTAGGGAAACTTTAAAAGAGAAATTTGATACGCAGGCAGAGACGGAAACCCGTCAATGGGCAATCAATCAGGCCTATTTGGCTTTGGGAAATCTGCTTACCGTTTGCGCTCTTGAACATATAGATGCCTGCCCCATGGAAGGTTTTGTGCCGGGACAGTATGATGAATTGCTTCAGCTTGATGAATTTGGGGTAACCAGCGTTTTGGTGCTTCCGGTAGGTTATCGCGCAACAGATGATATGTTTGCCGACTTTAAAAAGGTACGCCGCTCCACTACAGATACCATCATCAGGCTTTAATTTAGGATTGATCCCGTTGGGAATTTTGAACGGGCTGGTCTATGATACGCATTTTATATTCATAGGCTTTGCTCGGTTTTAAAATGCGTATAGACCGATTATAAATTTCATCAGGTTTGTAAATAGGCATAGCCGATTTAAAGTCGGGTTCATTTACCAGGTTCTCTTCCAGATTGAGGATATCGGGATCTACAGGAACCGCTGTAAAGGGTTTGTTTATGGAAGGAAAGGCCGGTTTCAGGAGTTTTTGCAGAATCGTATCCTGCTTGTGCTGCGGAAGGATTTGAACCTGCTGCGCACAAACCGGAGCTGCTGCGCACAAAAATAGGAGGCTAAAGAAGTAAAGATTTTTCATAACGAGGTGCGTTTATATATCTAATTACTTCAATATAAACCTTTTGTTGCAACGGAAGCCTTAAATAGTTTGTTAATAGCTCACCCGCTCCATAATTTCCAGACCGTAACCTATCATCCCCACCCGTTTGTGATCTTCACTGTTTGAGAGTAATCTGATTTTTGAAATTCCCAAATCGTGAAGAATCTGGGCACCTATCCCAAAATCCTTTAAATCCATTTTAGGCGAGGAATCTGCAGGTCTTCCGGAGGTTTGGCGTTCTTTGAGATCGGCTAAACGCGAAAGCAATTTGCTGGCTACATTTTCCTGATTGATAAACACCACAGCCCCTTTTTCAGTTTTATTGATAAGCTCAAAAATTTTCTCCAGCTTTTTATCGCTTTCCTGAGTGAGCGTGCTTAGAATGTCATTGTTTACAAAAGAAGAATTCACACGCACCAAAACCGGTTCATCTATTCCCCATGTTCCTTTGGTTAATGCGATGTGCACCTGGTCATTTGTGGTTTGTTGATAAGCCCGAATTCTAAAACTTCCATAGCGGGTTTGCAGATCAAAATCTTCTTTTTTAACAATCAGGGAGTCGTGCTGCATCCGATAAGCGACCAAATCTGCAATGGAAACGATTTTAAGATCAAACTTTTTCGCCACCTCAAGAAGCTGTGGCAGGCGGGCCATCGTCCCGTCTTCGTTCATGATTTCTACGATAACGCCTGCCGGGGCAAAGCCTGCCAGTCGTGCAAAATCTATAGCGGCTTCAGTATGGCCGGTTCTGCGTAAAACCCCTCCTTCTTTGGCTTTAAGCGGAAAAATATGCCCGGGTTTTGAAAAATCCCAGGGCTTGATATCCGGGTTAATCAGGGCGCGTACTGCTTTAGCCCGGTCCGATGCACTGATACCTGTAGTCACTCCGTGACCTTTTAAATCAACAGAAACCGTAAAAGCAGTTTCCATGGGATCACTGTTAGTCCCTACCATCATTTCAAGTTTCAGCTCTTTACAACGCTCTTCAGTAATGGGAGCGCAAATGAGTCCGCGACCATGGGTGGCCATAAAGTTGATGGTATCAGCGGTTACCATTTCGGAGGCAGCGAGAAAATCTCCCTCGTTTTCCCGGTCTTCATCATCTACCACGATAATCACTTTGCCATTTTTGATATCATCAATGGCTTCTTCAATGGTGTTAAGCTCAATATGCTGAGAAAGGGTTTGCGTGCTCATAAATTCTGTTTGGAGCGTAAAGGTACGATTTAGCCCGTTTATAACCTTTTAAGTCCTGGGGAAGACTTTTATTTATAGGCCTCTAATAGGGTGGCTGCGGCTTCTTTAAATTGCTGCGAATGCCCGAGTTCTTCGTGACGAGCCACGATATCTTCCAGTTCCTGCTGGTTCTTGGTTTTTAAGATGGCTTTTTCAGCATTGGTCAGATCAAAATCGGCCAGGGGTTGTAACGGATCTATCGCGTGAGGATCTTTCTTTTTAAAGAGTTTTTTAAGCGGATCGATGATACCATCCAGATCGAGCAATCCCTGATCTGTAGTGGCCCGGTAGGTGAGGTACACCCCAAGTGGAAAGAGGATAAGGGTACTGAGCCAGCTGGCGAGCCAGGGTGCCACGCTGCCGTCTTCAGCACTGTTTTTTGCGAAAATTCCAATAAAATGATAGGTTAAAAACAAAACCACGCCTATTACAATGGGTAATCCCAGACCTCCTTTACGGATGATGGCTCCCAGAGGAGCGCCTACAAAAAAGAGAATCACACACCCAAAGGCCAGGACAAACTTCTCGTGAAGTGCAATCTCATACTTGCTTAAAGTTTTGATCTTAACCTGATTGTTTGTCTTCTGTCCTTTAATAGAAGTTATGTTGTTTTTAACGGTCGTCTCCGCACCTCGTAATACCTGAGTTTGGGAGGAAAGGCTAAAATTAGAAATCAATTCATCCTGTAACACCCGGGTAGTATCTACAGGGATGTTAGACAGGTAAGAGGTGTCTAATGGCCTGAGTTGCATCTCCCGCAGTTCGGTGGTTCCGCGGGATTTTAAATAGTTGCTGTAATTTTTCGAGATGTCCACCAGGGTGTCATTTAACTGGGCAACGGTAAGCATCGTATAGGCATTATCAATGCTTTTTTCATCCATATCCACATTATCGAGTTCGCTCAGGTCAATATTTATGGTATAGGTCTCAAAATAACTTTTGACAAAAGGCTCACGGCGTTGTTTGCTATAATCCTTTTGGTGTACTTCGTCATAATAATTACCGTCTATCAGCTTTAGTGATAGAATATTGTCCCCTTCAGCGCTGATGAGTTCTGCTTCGCGGGCTTTGATTACCGTGAAGTTTCCCGTACGGGCGGGATCTTTTTGATAGATGATCACGTCCTTTAAAAACTGCCCGTTTTCGCCCTCTTTATCCGCGATTTTCATCACATAGCTTTCGCCTATGGTATTGTACTGTCCTTTGGTAATCGCCATTGCCGGTTTTACCTGAGCGATATTTCTGCGCAGGTTAAGCGACTCAAACTCTGCCGCCGGAATCACATAATTGGCAAACAAAAAGGAAATCACGGCCAGACCCAAAATAAAGATGGTGAGGCTGCGCATCGCCCGCTGCAAGGAGATCCCCGTAGACTTCATGGCGGCAAACTCGTAGTTTTCGGCAAAATTTCCGAAGGTCATTATACTGGTAAGCAACACGGTTAGCGGCAATACCAGGGTCACTAAACGCGGAGAAAAATACAGGAGAAATTTAACAATGATAACCAGATCAAGATCTTTCCCGGCAAGCTCCTTGATGTAGAGCCATACCGTCTGGAGTACGAAAATAAACATCAAAATGATGAACGTACTCAGAAAGTTCTTGATAAAGGTTACCAGTATATAACGATCCAGTATTTTCAAGATCCCTTAATCTAATCTGTTAATGTAGTAATCCCCGTATTTGGATTCGTCAAAGACAAACAGGTTGCGGGGCAGGGGCTGGTTGGTCTTGAACGCATTTACCGTAATGGTGATCTTGCTTTCGTTTTTCTGGGTCATAATCAGGCGGTAAATGTGTTTGGTCTGTACATCAACACCCAGCAAAGCCGATTTGAGTTCACTGTTAGAATCCATAGGAGTGAGCTTGATGTACTGAATTTTGCGTCCGCTTACATTTTGCTCAATATCCCATTTGTATGCGTAACCCTTGTTGAAAAAGGTGAGCATTTTAGAAGGGGTAATGGCATCATCGTCCCCGGGATCCTGTGTAGAAATGGTAATTTCTTCATCTTCAGGGACTATTGTGTATAGTTTTTTACCGTCATACATCTGGGTGGTACCCATAAGGTTTAATTTGTATTGATCACCATCAAGGGTCACATCGCCCCGGGTTTCCTGATTGATACCCGCAGCATCATTAGAAAGCCCGTATTTAAAGTCGATAAACATATTATCATAACTTTTTACTTTGGCAGAAACCTGATCCAGAAGCGCTTTGGCTTTGGTGTCCTGAGCAAAACCTACAGAAACCGCAGCAAAACAAAAAAACAAGGCGGCGATTAAAGATGTTTTATAAAACTTCATGTTATTCATTGTTTAAGAGTTGTTGTAATGCATTTAAATCGGTGACGAGTACCTGTCTGGCCTTACTTCCTTCAAAAGGACCTACAATCCCTGCTGCCTCGAGCTGATCGATAATGCGACCGGCGCGGTTGTAGCCCAGTTTCAGCTTGCGTTGCAATAAGGAGGCGCTACCCTGCTGGGCGGTCACAATCACTTCGGCAGCTTCGGCAAACAAAGCATCCCGTTCGCTTGCATCTATATCAAGACTTGTGCCACCTTCTTCCCCTACATATTCCGGCAGCAGATGTGCGTCGGGGTAGGCTTTCTGTGAACCGATAAAATCTGTGATTTTTTCTACTTCGGGGGTATCTACGAAAGCGCATTGCACCCGCACCAGGTCATTTCCCTGCGTAAAGAGCATATCCCCGCGGCCAATAAGCTGATCGGCACCCTGACTGTCTAATATGGTTCTGGAGTCGATCTTTGAGGTCACCCTAAAAGCGATACGCGCCGGGAAGTTGGCTTTAATGATACCGGTAATCACGTTAACCGAAGGTCGCTGCGTTGCTACAATAAGGTGAATGCCAATTGCACGGGCCAGCTGAGCGAGACGCGCAATGGGCGTTTCCACTTCTTTCCCGGCTGTCATAATCAAATCGGCAAACTCGTCAATTACCAGTACGATATAAGGTAAAAACTTATGACCATCGTTGGGGTTGAGTTTGCGGCGTTTAAACTTGGCGTTATATTCTTTAATATTACGGGCCATCGCATCCTTAAGCAGATCATAGCGGCGATCCATCTCGATACAAAGCGAGTTCAACGTGTTGATTACTTTCGTGTTATCGGTAATAATAGCCTCTTCGGTATCGGGTAACTTGGCCAGGTAATGCCGTTCAATTTTATTGAATAAGGTTAGTTCCACCTTCTTGGGGTCAACTAAAACAAATTTTACTTCGGCAGGATGTTTTTTATAGAGTAACGAAGTCAAAATGGCATTAAGCCCTACCGATTTACCCTGACCGGTGGCACCCGCCATAAGCAGGTGAGGCATTTTGGCCAGATCCACCACAAAAGTTTCGTTAGAAATGGTCTTGCCCAGCGTGAGCGGAAGTTCCATTTCTGCATTCTGGAATTTAGGTGAAGCGATTGCCGAACGCATCGAAACAATACGTGCATTTTTATTGGGTACTTCAATACCAATAGTCCCTTTTCCAGGAATAGGCGCGATGATACGAATACCCAGTGCTGAAAGGGATAGGGCGATATCGTCTTCCAGGTTTTTGATTTTTGAAATACGTATTCCCGCTTCGGGTACAATCTCATATAGGGTCACGGTAGGCCCTACCGTAGCTTTAATATGCGCAATGTCGATTTTGTAGTTTTTCAGCGTATCTACAATGCGGTTTTTGTTTTCTTCAAGTTCTTCCTGATCTATGGTAATGCTTTGACCCTGAGTATAATCCTTAAGCAATTCAATGGAGGGGAATTTATAATTGCTGAGCTCCAGAGTAGGGTCAAATTCTCCAAAATCCTGAACCAGCTTGGTGCTCAGGTTTTCAACAACTTCTTCTTCCTCCACGGTTTCTTCAATTTCGATCTCAAAATCTTCGTCTGCCGCGGGTTTGTTCGCTTCAGTAGCTGAAGGAGAAACGGGTGGGGGAGTGGATGCGGTATTTTTCAGCACCGGTTCTTCGATCGTTTCCTCAGGCTCTTCAACCGGAAGTTCGATATTATCTTTTTCAAAAGCAGTATCCTCAAAGGCTATATCGTCCTCGTTTTCTTCAAATGCTGCCGAAAGATCTTTCCGCTTGCGCGAAAAATACTGTGCGACCAATTCAGGGGTAAGCTTGATGCGGACAGCTAAATACACAATGGCAACAAAAACCAGCACCAGAATAGTGCCCAAAAGCCCCAGGTAATCCTGAAGAAAATCATTGAGCTCATAGCCAACCATCCCACCCAGCTGCGGATTTTTTTCTGCAAAAAAACCGAAGCATACCGAAAACCAGATCATCACGATAATGCCCCAAAACCAGAAAGCCTGTAGGCTTTTTTTAGGTTTGTCAAAGAAGTAGTAAAATCCGGTAAGGGTAGTCAGAACGGCCAGGGTAAACGCAGCCAAACCAAATCCCTGATAGATAAAAAAGTCGCCCAGGGCTGCGCCGGCTTTATTCAGCCAGTTTTGGGCTTCCACATTGCGGTCTCCTAAACGGTTTAGCGTACTTTGATCGGCCTGCCAGTTAAAGAAATAGGAGGTAAAGGAAAACACCAGTGCCAATCCCAGTAAAAACAGGAAACTGCCCAAAACAATCTTTTGCTGCTTGCTGAGCTTAAAACTGATTTTTAGCGGCTGCTTTTTAGAAGTAGGTTTTGTTTTCGTCTTTTTTCGGGCCATTCGTTATGCGAAGCTTTGCAGGTATGCCTGGTAATGCACCGTTACCTGAGTTGCGTGTTCTGATTGTTGTATTCGGGCGTAAAAGTACAAATATCAAACGGTACTCAACCGATAAAATTTTAGAAGAGATAGGGTATATATATGATACCCCCTATAACCGCGGCAATAACGGCAGCAAAGGTAACCGCCCCTGCCGATACATCTTTGATGATCCCAATTTTTCGATGATAATCGGGATGTATAAAATCGGCTATTTTTTCAACGGCGCTGTTTAGTCCTTCCACCGCCAGCACCAGAGCGATAGCCAGCAGTTGTATGCACCATTCCGTTTGGCTTATTTCAAAGTAAAAACCCGCCCCGGTAATCAGGAGGGCACAAAAAACCTGAACTTTAATGCTGGCTTCGGTGCGTATGAGGTACCAGGCTCCTTTAAAAGCGTATTTAAATGCTTTAAGGCGGTTAAGTATAAAAGGTTCTTTGGGTTGTTGCATCAGGCCAGGGCGCGAAGTGCTGCTTCGTAATTGGGCTCCTGACCTATTTCGGGCACCTGCTCGGTATAGATCACCTGATGATCTTCATTCAGAACAATGACCACGCGGCTGTGCAAACCTGCAAAGGCACCGTCTGTAATGAGCAACCCATAGTCTTTCCCAAAATCCCCGTTTTTAAAATCAGATAATACCTGTACATTTTCCAAACCTTCGGCTCCGCAAAAACGGGCCTGAGCAAAAGGAAGATCGCGCGAGATGCAAAGCACTTCGGTATTTTCAAGCTGGGCTGCATCTTTGTTGAAATGCCGTACCGATGCTGCACACACCCCGGTATCCACGCTTGGGAAAATATTCATCACCACCTTTTTACCTTTAAAGTCGGCCAGGGTCGTTTGCTGAAGATCGGTACGCGATAAGCTAAATTCGGGTGCCTGAGTTCCTTTTTCAGGGAGCTCACCACTTGTAGTTGTAGGGTTTCCACCCAGGGTTATTTTTGCCATGAGTTTGGTTTTGTAAAGAGTAAAAGTAGCGAACTAATCAGTTACTGACAATTAAAGCACTGCCAATTTCTTAAATGCGGTAGTCAAAATAAAAAAGCCCCTGCGTATGACAGGGGCCGGGTTTAAGATTAGGGAACAGCAAAGTTAACTAGCCTCGGCTATTTAAGCCTTTGGCGGAGCCCATGAAATCGCCTGGGCTTTGACTGCTCTGCTGCGGGTTAACGGTCTATGGAACCCAGTACCTTCTGGGCAAAGCCGTTTGCAGCATCGCGTTCAGACATGCCGCCCGCGATCATCTCGTGCATTTCAACAGCGCCACACAAGTTGGTGATCAATTCGCCCACCACATCCATTTCGGTATCGTTTACCGAACGGTGCTCGGTAAAGGATTCCAGAACCTCAATGGTATGCTGTAAAGCCTGCGGACTGTTATTTTTCTGTAAGTGCTTAATTACTGGTAATTTCATGAACTAGGTCTTTTAGGTTTTCAAACTTATTGGTCTGAACCTGATTTACAAAGTTTCCGTTTTTAAAGGTGGCAAACGTAGGCAGGTTATCTACCGTAGCCAGCTTTCTGCTTTCCGGAAATTTTTCGGCATCTACCAGCAAAAAGGCGGTCTCCTCATGCTCTGAAGCCAGTTTTTTAAACTTGGGTTTCATCACCCTGCAGTTTCCACACCAGCTTGCCATATACTGCACCACCACGGTATCATTAGAAGATACCCATTCTGCCAGATTATCCTGATCGAGTTGCTTTAACATAGCTAAAGATTTTAAGGATTCGTAAATTTAGTTAGAGGCCAGGTAAGAAGCTACACCATCACGGTTGGCATTCATCGCCTGTTTTCCTTCTTCCCAGTTTGCCGGACATACCTCGCCGTTTTTCTGTACGTGTGCATAGGCATCAATTAAACGTAAAAACTCATTTACGTTACGGCCTACCGGCATATGGTTTACACCTTCGTGGAACACGGTTCCTTCCTCATCAATAAGGTAGGTGGCACGATAGGTTACATTATCCCCATCTACAGTAACAATTCCGGTTTCTTCATCATAACGCTCATTGGTAATATCCAGAATACCTAAACGGTTTGCCAGATTGCGGTTCGTATCGGCAAGAATAGGGTAGGTCACTCCTTCAATTCCTCCGTCATCTTTAGGCGTATTTAACCACGCAAAATGTACCTCCGGAGTATCACAGGAAGCACCGATTACCATCGTATTGCGTTTTTCAAATTCAGCCATCGCTGCCTGGAACGCGTGCAATTCGGTGGGGCAAACAAAGGTGAAATCTTTAGGATACCAGAATAAGAGTACTTTTTTATTATTCTTTTTGGCTTCCTCTAAAACATTAAGTTTAAAAGTATCGCCCATTTCATTCATAGCATCTACTGCAAGATTTGGAAATTGTTTTCCTACTAAAGTCATGTTGTTTGTTTTTAAATTTACTGCAAAGCTAACCTGCTATACCTGCAACTGAAAACAATAGAAATGTGTACATGCTATGCACAGATAGGCGCTTTCTATAGGGTGCAAAAACACCATTTCACTTTAGCAAATTCCCATGATTTTGGGGAATACATTCTTTAGGTGCTAAAATAAAGCACACCTAATTGCTGCTTTCGCAAAGCGAAAACTATCCGTATAAATCTGTTAGGAAAAGTTTAACAACCGCCGGTGCCGGATGAATGGAAGCGATAAGGTTTTCGTACTCCGGTCTATAGAGAAAAGCTATGCGAAAAACCTGCTGTTATTGCTTACCGGCTTCTTTAAGCGAGCGTATTTTAATACGGAAGGCGGCAAAAATAAGCGTCATAAACGGACTTAGCCAGTTGAAAATAGCATACACGAAATAATCAGCAACCGAGACGCCCAGCACCCCGCTTTGATAAGCTCCGCAGGTATTGTAAGGCACCAGCACCGAAGTGACCGTACCGCTGTCTTCCAGAGTACGGCTCAGGTTTTCGGGGGCAAGACCTTTGTCGCGATAGGCTTTGGCATACATTTTACCGGGTACCACAATGGCCAGATACTGATCACTGGCGGTAGCATTGAGGCCAATACAGGTCGCGACCGTACTGGCAAAAAGGCCAAAGGTGCTGTCAAAAAGATCGAGCATAAACCGGCTGATGCGCGCAAGGGCGCCAATAGCATCCATCACGCCACCAAAAGTCATGGCACAGAGAATGAGCCAGATGGTACCCAGCATTCCGGCCATTCCGCTGGAGGCAAACAGGTCGTTGAGGTTTTCATTGGTGGTTTCGATGGCCGAGTCTACCGTGATGGCATTCATAATACCTTTGTACCCGCTTTCCAGGCTCAGATTGCTGCTTCCGCCCAGCCCGGCCACGATCTCGGGTTGTACCAGTAAGGCAGCAAGCGCGCCTAACAGTGTACCTGCGAGCAGGGCGATGAGTGGCGGTGTTTTGCGTATGATTAAAAAAATGACCAGTGCCGGTACGATAAACAGCCAGGGAGTGATGGTAAAGGCTTCATCAATAGAAGCCAGTATTGCACTGGTATCGGCCGGGCCTGTGGTATCTATATTCAGCCCGATAATAATAAATACAATAAGCGTAATGACTACAGAAGGCACTGTGGTATAGAGCATATATTGAATGTGGGTAAACAAATCGGTGCCGGCCATCGCCGGTGCCAGATTGGTCGTGTCGCTTAACGGGGAAAGCTTGTCTCCAAAATAAGCCCCAGATAAAATGGCGCCTGCCGTCATCCCTAAAGAAATGCCCAGGGCATTGGCGATGCCAATCAGCGCAATACCTACGGTAGCCGAGGTGGTCCAGCTGCTTCCGGTAGCCACCGATATAATGGCGCAGATCACCACACAGGCCGCCAGAAAAATAGACGGATTCAGGATTTGCATTCCGTAATAAATCATCGTGGGGATGATACCGCTTACCAGCCAGGTACCCGCCAGAGCGCCTACCAGCAACAGGATCAATATCGCGCCTGCGGTAGACTTGATGTTTTGAGCTACTTCATCCATCATCAGGTCAAACGAAGTCTTGTTAAAAAAACCTACAATGGCTGCAACGGCAGCCCCCAGAAGGAGGATAAATTGATTGGACCCGCTCAGGGCGTCATCTCCAAAGACAAATACATTATAGGCCAGTATTCCTATTAAGGCTATAATGGGAATTAAAGCCTCAAAAATACTGAGTTCCCGGTTTTCAACAATTTGCTGGTTTTGTTCTTCGGCTTCCTGTTCGGTCATGATAGTTTAAATAACGGTGTTACAAGTTTAAGGATTATGAACGAATTAAAAACAAGCAGCTGCTGAATAGGGGAGTTTTTCCTTAGACTCCTATCTTAAAGCTGGTGTGAGAACATTATTGAGACCTGAATGTCGCTTCGCGTGATTTTTGAGAGCAGGAGCTCGAAAAAATAGTATCGAAAAGTCTGGTAAACTAATTACTTCCTGACTAAGAAAAACTTTTTTGATACAGTTGTAACCCCCCCTGCTCTCGTAAATCTTTGATTTGGGGTGCTCATAAAGTGGGAAGATTATGGATAACAAAAACTGAATATGAAACGTATCTTCTGTAAAAATCCCTTATCACCTCTAAAAGTGTTGCACATGGATCCTGTTGAAAAGACTGTTGCTATATATAAAGAGAACAAAAAACTCTATGAACGTTTAATACAGGCCGAAAAGGATAAAGTGAGCTATTTGGAGGAGTTGTTGAAGAAGAACTAAACTGCATTTTTCATAATAATTAGTTTAAACCTCAGGCTTTAGAGCTTGGGGTTTTTTTATGTATGGTTTTTACAACTTTCTATAATGTTATAGGCTTTTAAGGAATTCCGTAAAGCACTTTTAAAAC
>CAYNMH010000069.1:0-19033 GCA_964398145.1 uncultured Flavimarina sp.
TTTGGCAACTAATCGGGTTGATTTTATTTCTGTTCACTTTTGGGTACAGACTGGTAGTGAATAATTATGATATTACGTTTTGGGCATTAACATGTTTTATCATTGGTATCACGGGTCTAACTTTTGGTTTACAGAGGGAACGAAAAAGAAGAATCAATTGGGATAAATAATCTATTCCCTACCTTAAGATTTACAGTAATTACAATCCTTATCGAAAAATTAGCACTACAGAAAGGTTAAAAAAGTGTCAACTCTTCCTCTCCCCCAACTAGTCCAGGATCTATGGGTTCTACCGATTCTAAAATCCCAGGTACATCGGTTTCCACTCCCCACTTATAAATGGCATTGCTTACAGGATAGGTTTCAAAGGGGGTATTGGCAAAGCCTACCCGCATCAATTCTTCGACATGCTTTTGATTTAAATCCGATTCAATCCAGTTGTTAAGAAACTGCTCGTCAAGTACCAGGGGCATCCGCTTCTTTATATTGTGTATCTGTTCAAAAAAGCTCATTAGCGGGTACCGTTATGATACTGGCACTATAGAGTTCATCATCAAGTGTAGTATACAATCCTGCAAAGGCGAAGACTTGATGTCCCTCCAATTTACAGTAATAAGGCTGTGATTTACTTTTGTAATGATGCGGCTCATAAAAGCCGTCTGCAATGATCAGGCACCGGCTTTTTGTGGCGTTCTTTTTATAGGTTCTGTTACTAAAGATGTTCTCACTTCGCGCATTGAGCGTATTATAATTCGCTTTAAAACCCGCCGGATCTTTAAATAAATATTCCGGTATTAATCCGCAACTGGAGGGTTAAATACCGTCGTTCAGATAGGGATAATATGAAGATTCCGCTGCCAAAACCGTTTAAATGATAGTGCTTTTGTTATTTCTTGAGGACTGCAAAATTCTATTTAAATGTTTCGTGAATTACTATTTGTGCCTTGTCTAACTGATTATCTCGGACATTAACGTACCCCTGACTTAAACCACTTAAAAAAAGCTCGGGAGGAAGTACAAACCAGTGCAGGCGATTAGTAATTGGTAAACATCGTACCATCATAAGCCATTTGGTCTAAATGTGGTATTGCCATCAAGGATTCTGAAGCCTTACCATTTCTTTTACGCTCATTTTAAAAAAAACCTAAATCCCCATACCCTCAATCATCAACAAGGATAAATTAGATATTTGTTTTTTTACTTACTGTGAAAGCATTTGCTGACTATTTACCAATCGACCAAAAAGAGTAGCCGGAACTAAAAATACAGCTTGAAAATGTGTTTCATCCCAAACGGTTAACTAATTATTTCAACTCCAACTCACTCACTTTTGAATTCATTTTTCCCCGAATACGTTCATACATTTCTTTCAACTCTTACAGCCTTTCCGGATTGCTTTCAGCTAAATTAGTTTCCTGACCTACATCTTCAGACGGATTATACAATTGATACTGTTTGGCATTACCCAACTCAATATTGACTTCCTGAGCAATCGCAGCTCCATTGTAGGGAGGAATAAATATCCAATCACACGATCTTAACTCGGTGCGCCCTGTTGCCTCTAAAATTAGATTTTCTCTGCCTTCCTGAATTCGCCTAAAAAAGTCTTCAATAAATCCTGACTGTCTTCTCCCTTAATAGTACTGCCGGTCGCCTAGCTTTTCTACTGCATCATCGTAATAACCCGTCATTTAAAAACAGACCCATTGTCGCTGCTTAAAATGATGAGTGTATTTTCTAAAAGCCCCTCTTCTTCTAAAGTTGTGAGAAATTGGCCTACACACCAGTCTGCATTTAAAATTACATCTCCTCGAGGCCCCATCCCAGATTTGCCTACGAATTCGGGCGAAGGGGTTGTTGAAAGACATAGTACAGGACGAAAGGCCCTTGCTTATGAGACTTAACATAATCCTAAGCCTTACTCAAAAAGTTATGCGCCATCTCCTCATCAACCCATTTAGCACTTTGGGCACCTTTCATAAAACCGATACGAGGGATGCCGTTTACGATTGAATTGTTATACCCCTGATGCCACTTCATTTTAAGCATCTTGGGCAGGGTAATTTGCACCGTATCAATTAGTAAATGTGCTGTTCCCGGAAGAATATTTACATTCTCAATATGCCAGGGATACATACCAGTTAAGAGCACAAAACGGCTTGGAGAGCAGGTTGCCGAAGAAGTATAACCATTAGCAAACCTAACGCCTTCGTTCACTAGTTTATCCATATAAGGAGTTTGAAGTTCTGTCGCTCCATAAGAGCTGAGATCACCATAACCCAAATCATCGGCGTATATAATTACAAGGTTAGATTTACTTTTCTGCTCTGATTCTTTTTCCCGATTGGTTTCAGAATTTTTACAATTAATCACAGAAATTAATAGAATCAAGGCTAGAAAATAAAATTTAGGTTATAGCAAAATTCTCATGCTCTAAACATTTAAAGGAATTAATTCTTCTTATATCTATCAGGATTTTCTTTAGTATATTTTTGGTCTTCCAGAAGTCCTAAGAAAATAGGATCTTTCATTTCAGAATTCCAACTATTGTATTTCGTTTTCAATGAATTTACGCTTTCAGGATCCTGATTAAAAAGGGAATTTGTCTCTTCCATATCTTTACTCAGATCAAAGAGGTAGGAAACGCCCTTTTGAATTTCGAATTTTTTTCCTTCGGCATTTCGCACAGCATATTCTTTATTATCAAACTTTCTCCAAACCAAATAATCGTGTGGATTTCCAGAATTCTCTCCTGTCAGATAAGGTAATAAGTCAACTCCGTCAATAGGATTTCTTGTAGTAATTTCTTGAGAAGTTTGATGTATTGCTGTAGCAAAAATATCTAGAGCGATAATGGGCTTTTCATAACTCTTTCCAGATTCAATTTTAGCAGGCCAGCGCATGGCAAAGGGTACGTGAATGCCTCCTTCAAAAAGTTCGCCTTTACCCCCTCTTAAAATCCCGTTATCAGATGCATTGCTTCTTTCAGGTCCGCCATTATCAGAAAGAAAAAAAACGATAGTATTGTCTGCAATACCTAAAGAATCAAGCTTGTCTAAAACGCGACCTACTCCATCGTCCATAGCACTAACCATGGCCGCATACATTTTTCGCTTTTTATCTTTAATCGTATTAAAACGTTGTAAATATTTTTCTGTCGCCTGAAGTGGTGCGTGAGGGGCATTATAGGCCAAATACATAAAAAACGGCTCTTTTTGATACTTCTCAATATATGCAACAGCCTCTCTGGAAAGCGCATCAGTTAAATACTCGGTTTCTTCAACACGCTTATTATTCCTAAGAAGTTTAGTCTTATAAGCGTCAAACTGAGCTTTTACTTCAAACTCATTTTCAAGCGTCCACATTTCTGGAAAATATTGATGTCCTCCACTCAAAAACCCGTAAAAATCATCAAAACCGCGCTTTAAAGGCCACAAACTTTCTTCTGCTCCTAAATGCCATTTACCCAAAGCAACACACTTATAATCTGCTTTTTTCAACGCTGCTGCGAGTGTTTCTTCGCTTAAAGGCAATCCCATTGTTGCATCATTGGGAGCAAATAATGGGTTTCTTCCAAACCCAAAACGATCCTGATACCTTCCGGTAATTATCCCTGCTCTACTAGGACCGCAAACGGCATAACTCACGTAGGCATTTGTAAACTTTACTCCCTCAGCAGCTATTCTGTCTATATTTGGAGTAGGTATTTCTGTAGAACCATTGAAACCAACATCGTTATATCCCAGATCATCTGCAAGAATAATAATTATATTAGGCTGCGTTTTTAATGATTGTGATTCAATTACCTGAGCAGCAAGTTTAGGTATAAAACTCACAAGACCGAGAACAATTAGATTTAAAAAATAGAATGATTTCAGCATAAACACTTGAGTTATTTAAGACTAATTAAAAAAGGTCTTTACACCTGGTAAAAACCTTTTAATCTTATTTATTCCTTAAGTTTAAAGGATACGTCATCTAAAAATAAAGGTGGAAAACCATTGGCCTTGTAAAACACAAATCTAAGTGTAGACACCCCTTCAGGCACTGTAAATTCATAGCTAGTTTCGGACCAATCGGTAGTTTTTGCGAGGTCCGGAGCTGAAAATAACAATACATTGCCTGCATCGTTTCGTATTTTGGCTGAAATGGTATTTGCAGGTTCTGTAAGCCACTTAGTCCAGAATTTTAGGGTATAGGTTTTACCGGCTTCGGCTGCCGCTACGTACACTAAAGAACCATCTCCATTTTCAATTCTACCTGCAAAATTACCTGTTTTAGGTTCTGCCTCAGTCCCAACAATTCCATTCTTAAAACCAGACCATGGATTGATCTCACCGCTTTCAAAGCCTCCATTAACCATTAATTCTTTATCATCAACTGGTGGGATGTACTCGGTATCCTGCCCGGGACCAATATTTTCATTACGATTGATGGCTGCATAAACCTCACCAACAGCAGTTATGTTTGAATCTTCGTCAAAAAGCGATGAAGTGTATAGTGGAGCTTGTCTTCCATCAAACCAGGCATAGCGATGCACCCAATCAATGTTATTCATTGCCTGAGTGGCTTGCTGCATAAATGATATGACTTCTTGCTGACTATAGCGGTTTGCATCGGGTGAAGTAGCATTCCAATCGGCCACCGCAAATTCAGTCACCCATATTGGGCGCTTACCATATGCGTTATAGGTATTCTTCAATTTATTGATAAAGTTCAGGACATTAGAACCTCCATAGGAGTGAACCGTTATGAAATCTACCCTCAAATTTGCCGCTTCGGCTTTTTGCATAAACTCGACCATCCAGGCATTTTCAGGATTTACTGTAGCCGGTGAACCTATGGGAACTCCTAGTTCTTCAATTTTTGGCCATAATGCGATGGCTTCATCAACACTCATATTGGCCTGATCAGCACCATCAGGTTCGTTAAATCCTAAAACATACTTCACCTTGCCTTCTGCAATTAAGCCTTTAATACGGGATATATTGTCATCAGTTACAGAGCCTTTCCCCCAAAACATAGGTACATACTCTACATCTTCAGGTATTTCCTCACGCAACTCGTTACCCCAACTATACATCCAGTGCGCTCCTAACTCACTGGTTCTATGCGACCAGGCTTTTGCTCTATTGGTATAAGCTACTCCTTTTTTGGTAATTAAATCCGCATCGGTTTCCTGAGGTGCGGTCGCGGTATCCCCGAAGTCACCTATGACATTGGGTTCACAGCTAACTAGTAAAAAGGTTGCTATTAGTATTGCTATATAATTTTTCATAACTCTTAGGTTTTATATTATTGCCATGCAGGGTTCTGCACTAAATTTTTATTTACATCTACTTCAGATTGTGGTATGGGGAATACCTCTGATCGTCTTCCCAAGTATTGTGGCGCATAAGGTCCTACGGGATCTGAACTTGCCCTCTGAATTGCTCCTTCAATTTCTCCCCAACGTTTGAGATCCATAAAACGTAGCCCTTCAAGAGCCAATTCTACTCTGCGCTCGTGCCTTACAATAGCTCTCATTTGCGCCTGATTAACAGTTCCTTCGGCTTCTGCAACACTGGGCATATTTACACGTGCCCGTACCCGATCAACCAGTGCTGCTGCCCCGTCTATGTTTCTGGTTTCAGTTAAAGCTTCTGCTCTCATAAGCAGTATATCAGCAAAGCGAATGACGTAGAAATCCTGTGAACCCTCACCAAAAACGGCGTTACCTTCGGCATCAGGGCCACGTCTAATATATTTACGCATGCCAAAGCCCGTAGGACTGTTACCGGTAAATGTGCGCGCAGGACTATCTAAAAATTGATCGCCTCTAAAATAGATAGTAGCCAAAGCTCTGGGATCTCTGTTATTTTTCGGGTTTGCTGCGCTATAAAGAGGTGAAGTCGAAATTGGTTGACCATCTGTGCAGTAGTAATCATTAACTAAATTTGGCATAGGCCGTTGATCTACTTTAGGTGTACCTTCAAAAGTGGCGCTAAAAATCTCCCCATTTGAGGTGTCATCGCCTCTCAAAAATCGTACAGCAAACACAACTTCCTGAGACAATTCATTTTCAGGAGTGAAAAGCGCTCCGTAATCCGGGTGCAAGTCGTAATTAAGACCTAAAAGTTGGTTAGTCAACTCAATCACACCCTCAGGACCTTCATATACTTTATTATATAATTGCACTCGTGCAAATAGGCCTAATGCCGCACCTTTAGTCGCGTAACCCTCTAGTCCCGAAGGCTGAGCCTCCGGAAGATATTCAACCGCCAGTTTAAGATCTTCAACGATTTGTGCCGTTACCTCTTCAAAGGTTTTCTTTGATACATAAGCTTCCTCTAAAGTTTGTGGAGCAGTAATCAAAGGAACATCTTCAAAATAAACTGAAAGGTTAAAGTAAAACAAGGCTCTTAGAAAATAGGCCTGTCCTAATAAACCCTCTTTCGTTTCTGCTGAAACCAGATCTTCAGAAATGATTTCTACATTTTGTATTACAGAGTTTACACGGGCAATTCCCTGATAGCTGTTATTCCACAGGTTGAGAATCATTCCGTGAGTTGGATCCAATGTTCCTTCCATAAATAATGCGGGCCCCTCGTATTCAAATTGGGTGTAGGCATTATCTCCTATACCGTCGTAGCCGGGGATACCTTGAAAACCATTCAAATTACCTCCGTACAACGATCGGGACTGAAGTGTTGAATAAACAGCATTGAGTGCCAGAAACGCATCGGCTTCAGATTGCCAGAAGTTACCTCCTGCTATTTGTGTTAGGGATTCGCGCTGCAGGTAATCCTGACTACAATTTGTAGTGGTGAGAACTATAATAAATGCTATAAGTATCTTTTTCATCGCTGTTATAATTTTAAATTAACGCCGAAAGTGAATGTCTTGTAAAGAGGCGCATTTCTATTGCTTTGAGCACCATTTGCCCCTTCAGGATCAAAATACTCAAGACCTGTAAAGGTTAGGAGGTTTTGTCCGCCTACAAAGAAGCGTAAATCATTTACCAATATTCTTTCGGTTAAAGAGCTGGGTAGAGAATAACCCAATTCGATATTCTTCAATCTCAGGTACGAAACGTCCTGAATATAAAATGAAGATACGATGCCGTTATTCTGACCTCCCACACGTGGTAAATTAGCGCTGGGATTTTCAGGAGTCCATCTTCCTAACCAATAAGTCAAAACATTACTTCGATTGTCCTCCATAGGTAAATTACCATTCCCCTGGAGAAGCCTGTCGACACCATTTACTCCCTGAAAAAGAAAATTAAAATCAAAACCTCCATATTCTACCGAACCATTAAAATTGATGAGTAAATCTGGATTGGGATTTCCTATTATAGTACGGTCATTAGCATCTACTATCCCATCAGGAACTCCATCAGGTCCTGAAATATCTGCGTAGCGTAAATCTCCAGGCCCTGTAAGTGCATTATTGAATTGAACGGGAGCGTCTGCTATTTCTTCAAGACTCTGAAAAACTCCAATTGCCTGATAACCATAATATGCTCGAAATGGCTCGCCTACGCGAATAATATTGATGTTAGTAATCGTTTCTTCTCCCCCATCACCCAGGCCGGTCACCTCATTATTTAAAAACTTCGTCAGGTTCCCACCTACACTAAATTTAACACCACCTACATTGTTTCTGTAGTTTAGATTTAATTCAATCCCCTCACTTACCATCGAAGCAGCATTTTGAGCGGCTAGATTTGTAATTCCCAGGGTGTTGGGTATGGGAAAATTACCATAGAGAATATCTGTACTATTTCTTTTAAAATAATCAGAGACAATCTCAAGTCGGTTGTTAAATAGACCTAAATCTATACCTATATCATATTGTTCGGTTTCTTCCCATCTAATGGACGGGTTTGCAAGGCTGGTTATAGCTACCCCAACTACCGTATTATCGTTACCCAGAACATAGTCTATACCGGGATTATAAGTTTGAGAAAAAATGTAATTCCCAATGCGATCATTACCGCTAATACCCCAACTTCCTCTAAGTTTCAGGTTTGAAATGAAGTCAACATCCTCCATAAATGCTTCTTCAGATACCCTCCAACCGACTGATCCTGACGGAAAAGTTCCGTAACGATAATCCCGACCAAATTTTGAAGAGGCATCCCTTCGCAAGTTAAATTCTGCCAAATATTTTCCATTATAGTTGTAGTTCACTCTTCCAAAAAAGGATTGATACACCTCTTCAAGAGCACTACCGGATACTGCGGGGTCAACCACACCTCCAGCATTAAATTCCTCCAGATTATCAGTAGGAAAACCACTCAATTGGCCTGAGAAGCCGTCATCTTTGAAATATGAAACAGAATGACCAAGTAAAACTCCAAAGTTGTGCACATCACTAAACGTCTTATCGTAGCGTAAAATATTCTCGTTTAGGAGTCGGTATTCAAAGTTTGTAGAATTATTGAGATTATTTAATTCGTTGTTGATGACTACATTTCCTTCCCAGTCATTTACGGTTTGTCTTGGAGAGAAATCTGATGATAAACCATAAATAATATTGGCACTTCCACTGGTTTCAAAAGAGAGGTTTTCGGTAAATTGAAATGTTAGCCCTATACGTTCACTGATATTTATATTATCACTTTCATTATTTCCTAAAAATCCTCTTCGTAATGGGTTTTGAGTTAAAAATGAATTATTTGTATTCAGATAAGCTCCGTCAACAACACCATACTCTCCGTTGCTGTAATATAATGGAATGGTAGGTGCGCTACGCTGAAAGGAATAAATGATCCCATTATCCCCGTCAAAGGCATTCTGACCTCCTGTAGGACCTTCATTATGTCTCCAAAATGCATTTGTAACGCTACTGATGTTAAACCACTCCTTCATCTTCGAATTGATATTCAGACTTAGGTTGTAGCGGTCACTGCGAAATTTACTGCGTACTATAGCTTCCTGTCCCAGATACCCAAATGAAACCCGGTATGTGGTTTTTTCACCACCACCAGAAAATGAGAAATTGTGATTCATTACTGGTGCCGAGGTTAAAACCACATCAGCCCAGTTGGTCTCCGAAAACTGATCTGGTAAAGACCCGGTTCGTATTGCCTCTAATTGTTCATCAGTATAACGCGGTAAAAAACCGGGGCCATCCTGATTTCTATATTTCTCGTTCATTAGGGTGGCATAATCTAATGAACCTAAAAATTCGGGTTTAACAGTGGCTTCCTGTATTCCATAATATCCATTATACCTTATCTCAAAGGTATCGGCTTTACCTCGCTTTGTAGTTACTAAAATAACCCCATTAGCACCTCGCGCACCATAAATAGCAGCAGCAGAGGCATCTTTTAAAACTGTTACGCTTGCAATATCTGACGGATTAAGATTATTGAAGGCTGCAAGATTGTCGTATTGAATATTGTCTATAGCTATTAAAGGTGTACTGTTCCCAAAGGTCCCAATACCCCTAATATTTATAGAAGAGGCATCTGCGCCCGGGTTACCCGAAGTTTGGGTGAGCTGCACCCCCGAAAATCTTCCGTAAAGCAATTGACCTGATTGGGTCACCGGTTGATTAACTGCCTCATCAAAGGTTACAGTCTCTACGGCACCGGTTAGGTTCACCTTTTTCTGCGTACCGTAACCTACGATTACAACCTCATCTAATGCCGCAACATCTGTAGATAAAGTCACATTAATCATGCTACGACCGGAAACCTCAATCGTTTTCGTTTGAAAGCCCACATAACTAATAGTTAGGGAGGTGTTTGAGGGGACGGTGATTTCATAATTTCCATCAAAATCTGTACTGACACCATTAGTTGTATTATTAGCGTCAATAATTGTAACGCCGGGCAGAGGCATCCCATCTTCTTCCGAAGTAATGGTACCCGTCACACGCAATTGCTCCTGTGCAATCGCCTGACTCAGCTTGGGAACTACTATAAAACCCAGCAAAATCAAAAACAGCAATTTGGAACGGACCATTCTGTTTTTAGTAATTTTTTGTGACTTCATAAGCTTAAATTTGAATCTCATCAATTTGTTAAAAATCTTAAGAGTTAGTTATAACATCAAATCTCTCAATTACCACATTTTGAAGGCAGGGCATATCATTCAAGAGAGGGTACAAATCAATCAATCTCAATAAAATCAATACTTTACAGGCTACCCCTGCTTTATTTTTGGCTTTTTAATATCCCTGTATTCTGAAGGAAGGCAGTCAAACTGATCTACAAAAGATTTCTTAAAATATTTATAATCATTGAATCCCACTTCGTAGGCAATATGACTCAGTTTGGTGTTTGAAGTAAGTATGATTTGAGCTGCTTTTTTAAGTCGTATAGATCGAATAAAGGCTGTAAGCGATAAGCCGGTTAGTGATTTGATTTTTCGATACAGTGTAGATTGACTCATATACAGTTCATCAACCATATTTTCAATTCCAAAATCAGGATTTTGAAGGTTCTCTTCAACCAGTAAAATGGCCTTTTCAATAAAATCATCTTCCGGATCTTTTATCGTGGCATTTACATCTGCCTTAGTTGGTTCAAAGCGCACTTTATTGAGCAGATGTTCCTGAAGTTTTCTTCTATTTTCCAAAAGGCTGTTTATACGGGCCTTAACAACATTGGCATTAAAAGGTTTTGTTATATAATCATCAGCCCCCGTGTTTAAGCCGTTGATTTCAAAAACAGTAGAACTGCGTGCTGTAAGTAAAATGACCGGGATGTGTGAGGTGCTGATTTGTGATTTTAATTCCTTACAAAGTGAAATTCCATCCTTTTTGGGCATCATAACGTCGCTTACAATAAGATCTGGCACTTGTTTGGTTGCGATTTCAAGCCCCTCTACTCCATTACGCGCTTCCAAGATGGTATAGCTTTCGGAAAGCAGGGATTTTAAATATTCGCGTATCTCCGCATTATCGTCAATAATTAACAGAGTGTATTCCTGGCTGTTAACCTGCAGGGTATCTACATAGGTTTTTGAAAGGTCTGAAGAATAGGCGCCTATATCATCTGTCTTCATAAACTGCGTATCAATATCATTTTGCAGCATTCGGTTTTCTAGCGGAAGTTTTACGGTAAAAACAGTACCCTCACTCAACTTACTGCCTACAGAAATCTCTCCATGATGCAGGTTTACGATGTTTTTTGAAAAGGACAATCCCAGACCGCTACCCACAACTTTGGCCGTTTGTGCAGTCTGAATCTGATAAAATTTATCGAAGATGTTATGGAGTTCCCGGGCATCCATACCCATCCCCGTATCTTTGACTTGAATGACACAAAAGCCTTCATTCTTACTGATTTTCAGGGTGAGCTTGTCTTTCGGTTCACAGTATTTAATCGCGTTAGAAAGCAGATTGCACAAGACGATTTCCATCTTGTTTCGGTCAAAAAGAAATTCTATTTCTTCAGACTGGGCTTTAAACGTATAGGTAATGTCTTTGCGCTCTGCGGAATCTTTAAAATACAGAAAAACCTCACTGGCAAATCGCACAAAATTACCCTGAGCTACGCGTAGCTTTAAAAGTCCGTGGTCTGCTTTTCTAAAATCAAGCAGTTGATTGATTAGATTAAGCAGGCGTTTCGCATTTTTTTCAATTGCGTTTAACTGATACGAAACTTTTGGTGTAAAATCGTTGGCTTCAAGCAATTCGGTAAGCGGACTTAAAATGAGGGTTAGCGGAGTGCGTAGCTCGTGAGAGATGTTTGTGAAGAAACTTATTTTTGCCTCATTAAGTTCCTGTTGCTTTTCTTTCTCAATGCGTATAATCTCCAGATTATTTTTCAACCGGTTTTGCCTTTTGAAGAAATTGATCAGAATTATAGCTATGACAAGTAGCATTAAAAAATAGGTGATAAAAGCCCAGATACTAAACCATGGAGCCGGAAGAATTTTAATAGCAATGGTTTTGGCTTCACTCCAATTTATATTATTGCGTGTGGCCTGTACCTTTAAAAGGTAACTACCTGCATCAAGACCCGTAAAGAACAACTCGTTGGTGCTTTGCAGATCTATCCAGTCTGATTGAAAACCTTCAAGCTTATAACGGTACTTCACATTCGATTTTCCAAGATAATCATTGCTTGCAAAACCTATTGAAAACTGTTTGTCCTTATGGGTTAATTCAATTTTATCCACGTAACTGAAGTCTTTATCAAGTATGACCTCACCATTCACAACCTCTCCGGCGGTTACTAGTTTATTGTTTACTTTAAGATTAGTGAGAATAACCTCGCTGGTAGCCTGCATTTTTCCGATGGTCTCGGGATTGAAAAAAATCACGTTATCGCTACCTCCAAAATAAATGGTTTCATTATTAGAATTATAGCAAGAGCGTAAATTGAAGGATGTTGTTGTAACACCATTAAGTTCTCCAAAGGAAACGATTTCTCCATTTGGACTTAAGCGTACAATATCCCGCTGGTTTGTAAACCAGAGATTATCCTGCTCATCAAGGGTCATTGCATTTATAAAATCGTTGTTAAGACCCCGACCTGAACTGAACTCCTCAACGATCTGTAGCTTTTTATCCCGGTACTTGGCTTTAATCAAACCTCCCGGGGTTCCCAGCCACAAATAATCTGTATCCGGTAGCAGATTATTAATAATTACACTGGGTAACTGACCTTCAAGAAACTGAGATTGATGGTAAAAGATTTCCTTTTTGGGATCAAAAAGGTGAACGCCATTATAAGTACCTATCCAAATATTGCCCTGATTATCTTCAACTATACCGGTTATACGGTCGCTTTCCAATTTGTGTTGTTTATCTTCTGCATCCCTGTAGTATATATAGGCACCCCTATCTCTGAAATTTCCTCCTTTTACAATCACCAGGCCTCTTTGCTGGGTTCCCAGTATAAGGTTATTATGAGAATCGATATATATGGCAGATATTTTATTCAGGTTTTCATCTGCATAGATTCGTTTTCGGGCATTCTTATCGTAAATGTGCAATCCCTTTTGGGTGCCTACATAAATAAGGTTGTCTCTACGGTAGATAGTATTGATTTTTAAATCTGATAACTCCGGTATATTTAATAATTTATCACCGCTATCCCCCACATACAGCCCATTGCTCAAAGTGCCCAACCAGAAAGACGAGTCGTCTACATACAAACTGTGTACGTTTAAATTGGCTTTTATATCATCAAGAGATGCGATTCGGCCCATACTCTGAAAGCCCTCATTTTCAATCAACTTAACCACACCGCCATAAGCTGTGGTTACCCAAGTAATATCATTTTCATCCTGATGCAGATCGAGTATAGTCGCATAATTAACGGCCTTTTTGTTCAAATCCTGATTGACCATATCTACTTTTTCAAAATGGGTAAGCTCAGGGTTACTTACATAAAGACCGTTGCCCCAGGTACCAATCCAGATTCGGTGATAGTTGTCTAAAAGTAGCGTTTTGGAAAAGTCGCTAGAGACATTTGTTTCAATGGAATCCAGTTTTTGGTTCTTAGTATCCAGAAAATAAAGTTTTGTGTTTTTTGGTGCGGGCACGCTCACCCAGATTTTATTGCGCCGTTCATCCGGCAGGATATCAAAAACATTTTTATTGAAATTAAACTTTACAATTTTTTTTTCTGCAGCATCGTATTTTGATAAAACTCTATTATTTGTAAACCAGACATTATCGTATGCATCTTTTTTAATGGTGTAAACGGCTCCCTGAAGAGGATAATGCTCCACAAGTTCATTGGTTCCAGAATTGATAACAAACAGCCCATTTTCCCAAGTACCTACCCAGATCTCACCATTTTTTCCTTCGGCAATAGCCGTAATACGCAGATCTCCTTGGCTATTTAAATCTATGAGTTTATTGAAAGAGACCATTTCGTCAGTCTCAATGATAAGCTTAGAAAGTCCTCCACTTTTTGTACCTATCCACAGACTATTGGAGCTGTCAATAAATAGGGTTTCAATATTTTCATTTTTAAATTCAGGATAGGTATCTCCGGGTTTCAAGGCATTAAAATCGTATCCGTTGTATTTGGTAATTCCATTTTCGGTGCCAAACCATTTCACATTCAGACTATCGCTAACCACCGAGGTCACATAATTATTGGACAAGCCTTCTTTAGTGGTTATATATTCTAAAATATATTCGCGTTCATCTAATTGACCATAAATAAAAAAACATTTAAAAAGGATAGCCAAAGTAAATAGAATACGCATAGTTATTTTTTAAATCGAATAAAAAATGAAATGAAAACGTTATAGTAAAAATAATGTTAAATCAATCCTAACAAAAAAATGCTTCTGCATTTTTATCTATTATTTAAAAATCTTATTGTAAAGGTTCAAAGGCAGAATCTCCAAATTAATTTCCCAATACTACCCGCTCCGCTGCAATTGGTTTGACAGCTTTAATGGAATCCAATTGACTTTTGAGCGTTTTGACCAGTTCGGGATGCACTTGAGCCACATTAATCTGTTCTGAAGGATCGAGACTTAGGTTATACAGTTGCATCTCGTAACTCGCCCCATCTTCGATACCCTTTCGGGTTATAAAAGTTGGAAGGCCTTTTTTTCTGGGCAGAGCATCAATAAATTTCCAATTCTTATTTCGAAGGGCAAGTGTAAAAGATTCTTCTACCATTACATCCCTTCCGACATTTGATTTCCCAAGTAAAACCTCAGAAATGTCTTTACTATCAATGGCCTCCCCTTTTTGTATCGGAGATGCAATAAGGCTTGCCAAAGAAGCATATATATCTACCTGACTAAAAAGCGCCTCATTAACACCGGGAATTGCCTTTCCTTCCCAATAAACAATGGTAGGCACACGTGTACCGGCTTCAAAAGCACTGTATTTACCACCTCTGTATATGCCGCCTGGTTTGTGCTGCCCTAACAGTACCTCAGCCTGATCCTCATAACCGTCATTTAAAACGGGACCGTTATCGCTGGTAAAAATGATCAAAGTATTTTCTAAAATATTCTTTTGCTTTAAACTTTCAATGACTTTTCCCGTAATCCAATCCATTTGAACGATGGCATCTCCTCTGGGGCCCATAGTACTTTTACCTTTGAATCGCGGATGGGGTAATCGAGGAACGTGAATATCATGAAAGGAGAAAAACAAGAAGAAAGGCTGCTCTGCTTCTTCGTTAATAAACGTATCAGCTTTAGTTGTAAGTACATCCGCAAAATCTTCGTCATTCCAGTAAGCACTTTCTCCTCCGGTCATAAATCCGATACGGCTTATTCCATTTACAATGGTATTGCTATGTTCTGGGTCGGCTGGCTGCCTTAATAGTTCGGGATTTTGCAAACCATCTGGAAGACTTCCTATTTTACGTGAATAATTTATCTGAAGAGGCTCTTCATTCTTACTCAGCCCTACTACCCTATCGTTCTCCACATAGACTGAAGGAACCCGGTCCCCGGTCGCAGGAATTAGAAAACTATAATCAAAACCGGTTTCAAATGCACCTGGCTTAATCGTTGTGTTCCAATCTACATCCCCGTTACCCAGACCTAAATGCCATTTCCCCACTACTCCGGTTCGATATCCAGAACGTTTCAGCATTTTTGGTAAGGTCTCCAGATCGGGATCAATAATTAAAGGCGCGTCACCTGGTAATACCGAAGCTTTATTTCTAAACGCATACTGACCGGTAAGTAAAGAATAACGTGATGGTGTACAGGTGGCTGAAGTACTGTGTGCATCGGTAAAAACCACCCCATTTGCTGCAAGATTGTCTACGTTAGGAGTATTGACTCCTTGCGCTCCGTATACGCCTAAATCCCCATAACCCAAATCATCTACATAAAAAATAACAATATTGGGCAAAGCTTCTGTAGATGCATTAGTTCGAGTAGTACTGGATTCCTCAACATTTTTACAGGAAAGCTGGAACAACATAAAACCTAAAAGGCCAATATAATACTTTGACATAGTCTGGTATATTAAATAGTATAATCAAATTTAGTTTAGCCAATGCTGGTATGGGGGTATCATTTATTCAGTAGAGGGGGGTAAAAAGAGCGTTTTGGCGATTTTTACTATGATTTGGCTAAGTAGAGAAGTTTATAAAAACAGGCTATTGAACGTTTTATACCCGTAACTGAATGATACAAGGTGTCTCAGGAAAAGGTAAAATCCTAAATTTCATAGGTGTTTATTTTTTAATTCAGAATCTCTAACTATGAAAGATTTTTTTTACCGAAAGCTTCTGGTCACTATAACATTTTTAATTTGTGTGGGAACCTTTGCTAACACGTACTATGTACATCCCATCTTGGGAAATGACACCCATACTGGTTTGAGTCAGGCAAAGCCGTTTAAAAGTCTTGAAAAAATCAATCAACTGAATCTTCAGGCAGGAGATTCTGTCTTTCTGGCTAAAGGAGAAGTTTTCTACGGTAATCTCGTGTTAAAAAACTTGAGCGGCAGAGAGCTAAATCCCATTTACATCGGTTCAAAAAGCTGGAATGCTAATTTACTTGATGCTCCTGCGCTAATTGATTTCAAGAATCACAGCTACGGTATTCAAATCCAAAATTGCTCCTTTATAGAACTTGATAACCTAAACCTAACGGGAGATGGTTACGGGGGTTCAAAACCCAATCAAAATATGACCTGTGGGGTGTTAATACATACACAGGATGAAGGAAGTATCAATCATATTCGATTGAAAAATTTAATACTGAAAGGAATCTTTCATGAAAACAAAGGCTTTACGCGTGGCACTGATGAAGTGAACACCGCAAATGGCACACAGGCCTATGGCTGGGGAATACGCCTCATTAGTGATAATCCCCGTGCTAGCATCAGCCAAGTGCTTATCACCGGATGTAGTGTTTCAGACGTTAGTCATACAGGTATTAAGCTTACAGGTACTAATAAGAACATTACAGATATTGAAATATCTAATAATCAGGTTTACAAAACTGGTGGGCCTGGCATTCAAATGTCTGAAGTCGCATCGGTTTATGTCGCTGAAAATTTTGTTTCCCATTCGGGAAGCGATGACGACAGCCGCAAATGGGGTCGCGGTAGCGGCTTGTGGACTTGGGGGTCGTCAAACGTACTCATTGAAAAAAATAAGTTTTTATATGCCAACGGTCCCGGTGACTCTGCGGGAGCGCATATCGATTTCAACTGTGATCATATTGTGTTGCAGTATAATATTTCCGCATACAATGCCGGTGGATTTTGTGAAATCCTGGGTAACAATTACAACTGCGCTTATCGCTATAATCTAAGTATCAATGATGGCAATCGTACTAAGGGTATAAACGGAGCATTTCAGGAAGGAAAAATCTTTTGGCTGAGTGGTTACCAAGGATCCAGTAAGAAACGTAAAGGCCCGGTAAATACTTATTTCTACAACAATACCATTTATAGTGATGGAACCTACGAACCTAAAGTCGCAATCGAAAGAACAAGCAGAGGAATCCTTATTGCCAATAATATTTTTTACATTAAAGGCGAAACCAAACTGGTACTTGGAGATCAATACCGTCCTGAAGTTGAAGATTCAAAAATAGCATCAAATGTAGTTTTTGAAAACAATCTGTTCTGGAGTCCGAAGAGTTGGCCTGCAGAACTAAGCCTTCAGGATGCAAACCCTAAATATGGTGATCCGATCTTTAAAAATCCCGGGGGACTGGATGCTTCAGACTATACTCCTTTAGCCTCAGGTCATATAAATAATGGAATTACCATACCTCAGCTCGCCGGCGATACGGGGGGTCTACCGGGAGGTCTTCAAATGTACCACGATCTCTTAGGAGAAACCATTAAAGATTTTGCATTTTTAGGAGCTATAAAACCCGAATAGTTTCGGTCAACGTATAAATCACTCCTGCTTTTAATGACAATTACTTATGAAAAATCGAATAGACAGTAAAAAAGGAAAACTTGAATACAACAAATGGAGAAAATCTGTGGGTTGTGTAGAATAAAGACTTTGTGATATATGAAAAAAATAAAATTTCCATTACTATTAGCAATAACCTTAATTTTTAATGCCTGTGGTAATCAAAACAATAAAAAGGATAAGGATTTTGAAGAAATCACAACAGATATAAATAGTCAAACTCTAACTGAAGAATATTTACAAAAACTTCAAGGAAGTTGGAAGAGACAAAGCTATCCTTATGGAACTATTGAATTTAAAAATAATCAGGTAAGATTTAACACGGGCGAAGGAAGTGCAGAACTTCCGCAATTCATTAAATTTGAGTTAGTTAAGAATTGCCCGAATTCAAAAACTAATATCAATGTTAATGATTATGATTTTTATGTTTTTACGGAAAACAGACACTGTGATGCTATAAAATTTAACTTAAACAGTTTTGAAATACTTTTTTCCGGAAACAAAGAAAATATATTATACAAAAAAATTGGTGTCGAGAATGATGTGCAATTACCCCAGATTGGAGACCCTTCGGGAAGGGTGTTACCGTTAGAAACTGGATTCTACGTTCTGCTTGACACTGATTGTGAGAATCCACCAAATGCTTCGTGGCGTTACTGGAATGGTATCGGTTTGAGCGGTTCATCCACTATTTCCTGCGAAATGAAGTTGATTCGCAAGAATGGCACTAATTTTAACGTTTCGCAGAGTTGCACGAACACTTACGATAAATCAAAATCAATAGTTGAGTTTACTGTAAAAGTTTCGAATACAAACAGTTTCACGCTGATTGAAAACGGTCGAAGCCAAACTTTTAAATTTTGTACTTCAACACCCTCTTGGTTAAAAACCTAATCTAATGATAAAGACCTCTTGTTTAATCGAATAGGAGGCATAAGTGGTAGGCAAAAGCTGCGCCGCTGCGCGCGGCAGGCAAGTAAGGCGGTTCGTTAAATCAAAAACTTACATAAACACTTCGAAATAATTATAATGCACAGTATAGAGCTCTGTTTTACTGTTCATCCTCCCATACGGGTTCTACTCCAAACATAAGCCTGATCTGGTCATACACCAGATAGATATTATATGCTCAAACTGTTAGGAAAGGTTTCCAATTAAAGTTATCCCTAAATAGTATACCAGAATCTAAATCTGTTGTTTTTCTGACAGCTAAAT
>CAYNMH010000070.1:0-18861 GCA_964398145.1 uncultured Flavimarina sp.
TTGCCATACCTACATCGCTGGTCGCAAGTACAGGAGCATCGTTGATGCCATCGCCGATAAAAGCCACCGTAGTGCCTGTCTCTTTTTGGAGCCGCTCCACTTCATTGAGCTTGTCTTCCGGTAACAATCCGCCCATCGCGCTGTCGATGCCCATTTCCCTACCAACTTCCTTGGTAATAGAATCCTTATCGCCAGAAAGCATTATGATTCTCGATATTCCGGCTTTACGGATTTGTTCGATTGCCTCGTGGGCATCTTTCTTCAATTCATCGGCAATGGTTACGTAGCCTGCAAATTGACCATCAATGGCAACCATTACAATAGATTCTACAATGGTATCAGTTTCCGCTGGGACTTTGATATTGTTTGAGGTCATTAAGGCCTCGTTACCCACTAAAACCGTTTTACCGTTTACGGTGCCTTTCAAGCCTTTTCCGGCAACCTCGGATACTTCGGAAGCTTCAAAATCAGCCCCCTCAGCCTTATATTCCAGAATCGCCTTGGCAATGGGATGGGTGGACTGTTCTTCCATCGCCATCAGGTATTTCATAAATTCCGCTTCCGGGAAAGCATCATTGTTAACAACATCCTTGATTTTAAACACGCCCTTGGTAACCGTTCCGGTCTTATCCATTACCACCGTGTTTACTTTAGTCATTGCATCGAGGAAGGATGCACCTTTAAACAATATTCCATTTCGGGATGCGGCACCAAGGCCACCGAAATATCCCAATGGAATCGAAACAACCAGGGCGCAAGGACAAGAAATAACAAGGAAGATCAAGGCACGGTATAACCAATCTTCAAAGATGTAATTCTCGACAAATAGATAGGGTAAAAAGGTCAGTCCAATAGCAAGGAATACCACGATAGGGGTGTACACCCTCGCAAACTTTCTGATGAACAGTTCCGTTTTTGATTTACGGGCGGTGGCGTTTTGCACCATATCAAGAATTCTTGCAATAGAACTATCCTTAAATTCTTTAGTAGTTTTTATTTCAATTACACCGTCCAAGTTTATGCTTCCAGCAAATACTTTTTCGCCTTTTGCAATGGTATCAGGTTTGCTTTCGCCGGTAATGGCAGCAGTATTAAGCGAAGCTTTTTCAGATAACAGTTTACCGTCCAAAGGGATTTTTTCGCCTACACGTACCTGAACCTTTTCACCAACCTCGACCGTTTCGGGGTTGACGGAAACAAAATCGTTTTTTCGATATACCAAGGCTTCATTGGGACGCAGATCCAAAAGAGCCTTTATATTACCCTTCGCTTTTTTAACCGCAGCACTTTGGAAAAGTTCGCCAACAGCATAAAAAAGCATCACGGCCACGCCCTCGGGATATTCGCCTATGGCAAATGCCCCCAATGTGGCGATGGACATTAATAGGAATTCGGTAAAGAAATCGCCGTTTTTTATACTTTTCCAGCCTTCAATAATAACGGGAAACCCAACAGGAATATAGGCTACAACATACCAAAGAATACGAATCCAACCCGTGAAAGATGGGAAGGCATCGAAAAAATCGATGGCAATACCCACAATCAGCATTACAAAGCTAAAAATAGCAGGTAGGTAGGTTCTAAATTTTGATGCCTTTTCCGGACTACTGTGGTTATGGCCATCATCGTGGCTGTGTTCGCCAGAATGTTTCCGGGTATCGATATCCCTTAGATTTTGTTTTTTTTTCATCGTGATTTTATTATTCCAGACCTTGATAGGGCTTATATTCTTTGTCCCCAAATTCTTTTTCGATTTGCAGGGTGATATGCGTTATTTCGAATTTATCGTGTAATTGTTCCCGTATATCATATAAAAATTGGTCCTCGTGCCCATCGGGAACGACCAGATGGGTAGATAGTGCCGTTTCCGTGGTGCTCATTGCCCAGATATGCAGATCGTGTACTTCTTCGACCCCTTCGATATCCATTAGGAACTTTTCCACTTCATCGATGTCGATGTTTTTGGGAACGGCATCGATGGCTATTTTTACGGAATCCCTAAGAAGTCCCCAGGCACTGTATAAAATGACCAGAACAATGACCAAACTAAGCGCAGGGTCTATCCACGTTAATCCCGTGTATTTAATGGCCAGACCGCCAAGCAGCACTCCTAAGGTTACCCCGGCATCGGCAGCCATATGTAAAAATGCCCCGCGTATGTTCAGATCGCCTTTTGAACCTTTCCAAAATAAGAAAGCCGTACCGGTATTTACCACTAAACCAATGGCGGCCACAATCATTACGAGATTGCCGGAAATCTCTGCCGGGTCCTGAAATTTTTGGATGGCGTCCCACGCAATCAATCCGGCCGCGGCAATAATGATGACGCCATTGATCATCGAGGCTAGAATGGTCGTTTTTCGTAAGCCATAGGTATAGCGTTTTGAAGGCCTTTTTGTGGCTATTTTAATGGCCGCCCACGCCAGTATAAGGCTGAAAACATCGCTCGCGTTGTGGCCCGCATCCGCCAAGAGCGCGGAAGAATTTGCCACAAACCCGTAGTAGAGTTCGACTGCTACATAAATAGTGTTTAGGGCTATGCCTATCCCAAAGGCCTTTCCGTAGTTCTGAGAACCGTGTGAATGATCGTGTGCCATAATTAGTTATTTATCCATTGTTTCGCTTGGTCTTTTTGGTGCGGTTCAAAAAACCGCACTTCTGAACCAGTAAAAAAATCGGTAGCTTCCGCAGCCAATTCCTGCCATTTTTTGTCGCCTACCATTGCCATTTTTCCATAATCGTCAAAATGGGCAGCATCCACTTTTAAATCTTGCCATAAGCCTTTTAGATCGTAACCCGTAAAATCTTCCAATTCAAAATACCAACGAACTTTCATTCCGTTATTCCTTATATTATGGATAAGAGGATGAATTTTTTGAATATCCTTTTTAGTGATGTTGCCTTCAATTTTTACCGAAATGACCTGTTCTTTTTCAGAGTCTAATATCTGTATCATTTTTTAGGTTTTTTGTTATTTTCTTTTTTCTCTTTTTAAACATTTTGTACATACGCCTTTTAAAACCAAATTCACATCGGCTACTTTGTACTTATCCGGTAGGCTATCTCGGCTTACTTTATTGGACAAACAGAATGTGTTGCCACAATGGGTACAATGAAAATGCAGATGCATATCCAAATCTTTTTCATCGGAAAGCGCATATTTGGCGATTGCTGTTCCAACATCTATTTGATGTACTACGCCCTTCTCTTGAAATAGTTTTAGGGTTCTATAAATTGTTGTTCTGTCCGCGGTTTTATTGTCGTCGCTTTTTTTGATGAAAGCCATTTCTATTTCTTTCAGGGTTACGGCATAAAACTTTCTTTTGAGGTATTTATAAATAGCTAACCTCATTTCGGTAGGCCTAATCCCTTTACTTTTTAGTATTTTTTCGGCTTTATTCATTATTGAAAATTAAACGGCACTACATTTTTCGCATATACCTTTAACGACCAAATTGACATTTTCGGCCATATACCCTTCCGGCAGGTTGATGTGGGGTATTTTATGATCGGTCAAGCAAACCGTCTCATCACAGTTGGTACAATGAAAATGAATATGCAGATCCTGATCTACCTCACAATTGCACCCGCTTTCACAGAGGGCATATTTGGGTATGCCGGTGCCATCGTCTATTTGATGTACAATTCCGTTGGTCTCAAAGGTTTTAATGGTTCGGGATAGCGTAGCCCTGTCCGATTTCACAAAGGCCTGCTCTATCTCGGTCAAGGTTACGGCCCTTTCCTTTTTCGCCATAAACTTATAAATAAGGATGCGCATTGCGGTGGGCCGCACATTATGTTTGTTCAGAAGGGTTTCGATTTCACTCATATTTCAATACATTTTACTTCTGGGATTTCTTTATCGACTTTCCGGTCTTGATCTGGAAAGCATCTTCTACATTGGAAAGATAGATGATGCCATCACCTGGGGTCGGCGTTTTGCCATTTTCAATAATAATATCAATGGCACTTTTTGCTTCTTCGTTTTGGCACACCAGTTCCAGTTTGACCACCGGGCTATCGGTAATATGAAAGTCCAAAGATGGGGAAGCTCCTTTAGCCTTGAATTTGCCCGTACCTTCGCCCTGGGATAGGGTCATACTTTTAAATCCGGCATCACTCAATGCCTCAATTGTTTTTTGTACCCTGTTGGGCTTTATAAATGCTTTTATTTCTTTCATTTTTTTAAATTTTATTAGTTATACTGTCAATTGTTTTAAAAACCGGACCCACCAAACTTTTTACTAACCAATTGACAAACAGTCTTTGGCAAGCCCGGACTTAATTTACCGAAGGAACGCCAAGCAAAGGTGCTGTAGGTACAGTGTATAACACGTCTGCTTGGAGTTCCCCCTTCGGAGGTTAGGGGGCTTAATGCCCGTGTTCCGTTTCGCCTTTCTTCATTTCGGAGATCAGGTAATAGGCTTTGTTCCACACTACCATTTGCCCTTTTTCCAGCGGCTGTAGCAACTTGATCTCCATCCAGCCATCATCTGCCTGACCGGTTACGACTTTTAAGGGGCTCAACGCCCATTCTTCCTCGCCACCTTCGGTTACCTTTTTGGCCGTAAAAATATACGGTTCCCCGTTTTCGGTAATGATCGCCTCTTCGGGAAGCGCGGTCACCTTGTTTTCGGAAGTGGCTATTTTTGCGGTAAGGTACATTCCCGGGAAGAGGTTTCCCTGCTTGTTCTCTATTTCTGCGTGCACGTGAACCGCTTTGGGGTTCATCTCAAAAGTCTTTCCAACGGAATAGATTTTTGCACTCAGATCGGATTCGGGAAGGGATTCGATATTAAATTCCACCGTCTGTCCCTCTTTAACCTTGCTGACGTCCTTTTCATATACCATTAGGTCGGCGTGGATATGTTCGGTATTCACGATCTCGAACATTTCGGTCTGTTGTTGTACAAACTGCCCTACCTTGATATTCACTTTTTCCACGTAACCGTTAATTGGGCTTACCACGGGAACTTGGCTATATACATTCCCGTTCCTAATGCGGTCCAGACTAACCCCAAATAAGCGTAATTGGGATTCCAGTCCCCTGACCATCCCCTTCATACTGTTATATTCCGACTCGGTTTCCTGAAATTTTCTTCCCGAAGCCACTTCGGCATCGTACAAGCGTTTTTGACGGTCATATTCCTTATTTAAAAAGTTCATCCGGTTATAGGCATTGGAATAATCGGTCTGCAATTTGATAAGATCGGGATGGCTCAAATATCCCAGAATGCTTCCTTTGCTTACCTTATCGCCTTCAATGACCTTTATACTCGTCACATTGGCACCGATAATGGCGGTAACCGCAGCTTCATTTTGCGGGGGCACTTCCAGTTGGCCATTCGCCTCCACCAGCCCGGTAAGGCTTTTGGTGGGCAGACTATCTACCTTCAATCCCATCGCTTCGAATTTTTGTTGGGACAGGTGCAGTTTTTTGCCCTCCAAACCTGCGTTTTCTTCCTGATGCTCGCCACCATTTTCGGCAGAAGCTGTTTCGTTGTGGTCTTCTTGCCCGCTTTCAGCGGTTTTTTCCTGTTTACAGGAATTTAAACTGAATAGGATCAGGGCTGCGTAAAAAATCGATTTTATATTGAAATTCATAGTTTCTGTCTTTATTGTTTAGCGGAATTGAGGAAAAATTCCAGTTCGTATTTTGATCTCAGATAATTGTTAAGTGCGTCCCAGGACTTGCTCTGGATGCCTATGGCGTCGCGTACGGTTTGCAGAAAGGTGGTATAATCAATACCCCCCTCTTTATAGGCAAAAACCGCCCCGTCCCGTTGCTCTTTGGCAAGCGGAAGGGCTTCCTGTTCATAGTACTGCCAAGATTCCAGCCATTTTAGATAGTCCTGTTGCAGGTCCTGATATTTTGAATTGACCTGAAGCTGTTTTTCCCTGAAATTCTGCTCCGCAATCTGGGTCTGTATTTTGGCCGACTGAGACTGTCCCAATTCCGGCCCGAAAAAGAGTGGAATGGAAATCCCGACCTGAAAGTTGAAAAATCCGTTCTGTCCCGCAATTTTCTGCCGCCCATATTGTGCGTTGAACTTTGGGAAAAACGCTTTGGTGCTGAGATTACGCTCGGCATCGGCCACGTCGATCTGCCGCTCATAATATTGCAGCATCGGGTGGCTCGTGATCGAATCCTTTCGCTGTAGTATGGGCGTGTCCATTTCATCTACACCTGTATCCGCAACGGTAAAGGGCGTATCGCTCACCAACCAAAGGTTCAGTTTTTGAAGATTGCCCAGATAATCCCGATATACCTGCATTTTCTGAAGGCTTACCTGCCGGGCCTGATTGGTGGCGGCCAAATATTCCAGCTTCGAGGAAGCCTCGGTCTCGTAACGTAAACGCGCCGCCCGTTCAAAATCGCTAAAAATGGAATCGAGTTCCACATACAATTGGTACTTCCGTTTGGAGGTGTAGGCATCGCCCCAGGCCTTGCTCACTTCCCGTTCCACTTGAAGAGAGGTAAGATCGAGTGCCGTTTCACTTAGCGCAATTTTCTCATTTTGCACCCTATTTTTGGCACCGATACCGAACACATCGATATTTTGCTGCTGGACGCCAATGGTTTGATAGATACCTTCATCGCTTGTACCGTTGTCCGGCAGTTCTTCGCCACCGGTAAAAATTTGGGTGGTCCCAAGATCCCAGGCGGTTTTTTTCAGGGCCTCCTGGTTCTCGACTTCCAGTTGGGCCGCCTTCAATTTGGGATAGTTCGCTTGGGCCCTTTCTACTGCGTCCTGTAAAGAAATTGGGGTAAACCCTTGTTCAACTTTCAGGCTGTCCTGCCGGGGCGCATTTTGCTGGGGGCTATCCAGCGTTTGCGCACTTGCACTTGCCGGGATGGCCATTGATCCAAGACCCAATAAAACGGCGATCAGGGCAGGATTTATGGCAACTTTACCCGATTTTCCGTTGTTGTTTTTTCCCGTTTTTTCCACAAAACTGTACAAAATGGGCACAACGATCAGCGTAAGCAAGGTTGCGGTTATCAATCCGCCAATGACCACCGTGGCCAAAGGCCGCTGTACCGAAGCACCCGCCCCGTGGGAAAGTGCCATCGGGAAAAAGCCCATTATCGCGGCCAAAGCCGTCAATAAAATTGGACGGATCCGTTCCTGTGTCCCTATTAAAATACGTTCCTGTATATCCATAACACCTTCTTCTTTTAATGAGTTCAATCTACTGATGAGTACCAGGCCGTTCAATACCGCAACCCCGAAGAGTACGATAAACCCAACACCCGCAGAGATACTAAAGGGCATCCCACGAATGGCCAGGGCGAAAATGCCACCTATGGCCGCCAACGGAACCGCCATATAGATCATAATGGATTGTGAGAACGAGCCCAACGCAAAATAGAGCAATAGGAAAATAAGTGCCAAAGCAATGGGAACCACAATGATTAAACGGTCTTTCGCCCGTTGCAGGTTTTCAAAAGCACCGCCGTATTCAATATGGTAGCCGGGCGGCAGGTCTAATTGCGCGTCCATTTTGGCCTGAATATCGTGCACCATTGATTCTACATCCCGGCCCCGTACATTCACCCCTACATAAATCCTTCGGGAGGTATTGTCCCGGGAAATCTGCATCGGGCCGGGCTGGTAACTAATATCGGCCACCTCTTTTATGGGGATCTGGTTTCCGCCGGGCAGGTCGATCAAGAGGTTTTTTAGATTATCGATGCTTTGACGATGTTCCTCATCCAAGCGCACCACCATATTAAAACGCTTTTCGCCCTCAAAGATGACGCCCGCCGTACCTCCGGCAAATGCGGTACTCACATATTGGTTCAGTTTCTGGATGTTCAGGCCGTACTGGGCTACCTTTCTTCGATTGAAGCGCACGGTCATCTGTGGCAATCCCGAGGTGGCCTCCAGGTTCACATCGCCGGCGCCGGGAACCGTTTTGATGATATTGGCCATTTTGGCCGCTTTTTCGGAAAGCACATCCAGATCTTCACCATACAATTTAATCGCTACATCTTCCCGAACCCCGGTAAGCAGTTCGTTAAAACGCAGTTCCACGGGCTGACTAAAGACGAAGTTGACCCCGGGCACGACTGCTAATTTCTCTTTTATTTCTGCAATCAGCCCTTCTTTAGTTTCCGCCGAAGTCCAATTATCCTTGTCCTTGTCCAAAATAATGTAGGTGTCCGCGATATCCATCGGCATTGGGTCGGTCGGGATATCGGCCACCCCGATCCGGGAAACCATCGTTTCCACCTCGGGGAAGTTGTCCAGCACAATATTCTCTATCCTCTTTGAAGTCTCGATGGATTCGGTCAAGGAACTTCCCGGCCTTAACAAGGCCTGCATCGCGATATCGCCTTCATCGATACTGGGGATAAATTCCCCGCCCATTCTGCTAAAGGTAAACCCGGCACCCACAAGCAATACTACTGCAACGACCAGGACGATAATGCGGTGGCTCAAAGATTTCAGGATTACCGGCCGGTAGCCATTATTGATACGGGTCATCATCCCGTTGCTGAAACCAGAGATTTTATCTTCCACCTTATGAAACCAGTTTTTCTTTTTGGTCGCCGGTTTCATTGTAAGCGAGGCAATCATCGGTACGTAGGTAAGGCATAAGATGATTGCGCCCAGGACCGCGAACCCGAAAGTAAACGCCATAGGGCGGAACATCTTGCCCTCGATCCCGGTCAGGAATAAAATAGGGGTAAATACGATCAGGATAATGATCTGTCCAAAGAAAGCCGAATTCATCACGGTACTACTCGCGTCATAGACCACTTCATCCATTTCGGATTGATTAAAACTTTGTTTCCCACGCTTAATGCGCTTTTCAATCTCGTGTACCGTTCCCTCCACAATGATCACGGCACCATCGACAATGATCCCAAAGTCGATTGCACCGAGGGACATCAGGTTGGCCCAGACCCCGAAAGCCTTCATCAAAATAAAGGCGAACAGCAGGGAAAGTGGAATTAAGGAAGCAGTAACCAAACCACCTCGAAAACTACCGAGGAGCAGTACCAGCACAAAAATCACGATAAGTGCCCCTTCTATAAGGTTTTTCTCTATGGTTGCCGTAGTCCTTCCGATGAGTTCGCTTCGATCTAAAAAGGGAACGATCTTGAGTCCTTCCGGTAGCGATTTTTGCACTTCCTTTATCCGATCCCTAACGGTATTGACCACCGAATTGGGGTTGTCGCCCCGCAGCATCAGCACCATCCCGCCAACAGCTTCGTGGCCATCCTGGGTAAAGGCACCGTAGCGCACTTGGCTGCCAAAATGTACTTTTTCGGCAACGTCTTTCACTAAAATTGGCAGGCCATTTTCGTTTTTGATCACGATCTGACGGATATCGTCCAGCGAACGAGCCAAACCTTCCCCACGGATGAAATTGGCCATTTTGTTCTTTTCGATATAAGCACCTCCAGTATTCACATTGTTTTCCTGTAGGGCATCAAAGACTTCAGTCATTGTTACATCCATCGCGTTCAATTTGGCGGGATCGATGGCTATTTCATATTGCTTGATCTTTCCGCCAAAGGCATTGACCTCCACAACACCTTCCGTTAGGGCCAATTGGCGTTTTACGATCCAGTCCTGTATGGTTCGCAGCTCGGTAGGGGAATATTTGTCCTCGTAACCTTTTTCGGCTTTAAGGGTATATTGATAGATTTCCCCCAGGCCGGTAGTGATCGGCCCCATTCCGGGGCTACCGAACTGTTCAGGGATTTCGGATTTGACCTCGTTGAGTTTTTCCGCAACCAATTGACGGGGTAGGTACGTGCCCATATCGTCCTTAAAGACGATGGTCACTACCGAAAGCCCAAAACGGGAAACGGAACGTATTTCGTTAACACCCGGCAGGTTGGCCATCGCCAACTCTACGGGATAGGTTACAAACTGCTCGATGTCTTCGGTGGCCAAGTTGGGCGATTGCGTGATTACCTGTACCTGGTTATTGGTAATATCTGGTTGTGCGCCCAGGTTAATGGTGGACATTGAATAGACGCCCACTCCCACGAGTGCGAGTACCATCAGTCCCACGATAAGCTTGTTCCGAATGGAAAAAGCGATGATTTTATTGATCATAAAAATTAAGGATTTAATTCAGTTTTTGAAATGTAAAAGAGTGGCCAAAAGAATCTTGACCTGTCGAAAAAGGATATAGCTATCCTATAAAAACTGAATTAAACTCTTGGAGGATCTAAAAGGGACGAAATAGGCTCTTCGCCCAAACTATCAAAATGAAGGAAAACCTTAGAAGATATTGCTGTATTAATTGGCTTAAAATTCGCTGATGCAAATTCCACCGTATGTACGTGACAGCAATGGCAGGTACAGAAAGGGGGGCAAGTATCTGAAACGCTATGGTTATGATCCAAATTTGAAGCGGCCACTATCTCAGTTTGAGAATTATCGGAAAAGACATCTGCATCCGTACAGGGAAACGCATTGAGCGTCAATACGTAGAGACCAAATATGAATGTTAATAATTTCACGTTGCAAAGATAACAAAATTGTGATGCACAGGGTATGCAAAGGTTAATGTGTTCCTTTTTAATCGATAGAATTCCCCGAGGCTCTGCCTCGGGTGTTGCGTAAAGATATATAGATTTGTTGATATGAGTGAGCATATCCATAAGAGTCACAATAAGACATTGCTTTTGTATCATTTTGTTTGTCCTATCAAGTATAGGAGAAAAGTTCTAAATGATACTGTTGCCAAGACATTCAAAGAAATTTGTCTTGGAATAAAGGAGAGGTACGAAATCCATTTTTTTGAGATTGGTCTGGATGGTGACCACGTTCATTTTTTGATACAGAGCATACCAATGAACGCTCCAAAAAAAATTATCGGAGCGGTAAAGAGTATAACTGCTAAAGAAATTTTTCGACTTCATCCTGAGGTCAAGCAAATGCTTTGGGGGGGTAAATTTTGGACAAGTGGTTATTATGTGAATACTGTAGGGCAATATGTAAACGAAGAAGTGATACAAAAGTACATCCAGAACCAAGGGAAATCAGAATATACCAAGTTGCACCGAAATCAGCTAAAATTATTTTGATACCCCGACGGCTCTGCCTCGGGGTAGTTCATTTACATTCGATTATTTCAAATTTTGAAATAATCGCGAAATATCCATAAAACAATAATCGACCAAAAAAGTATGATAATCCCCCCTGTTAACCAGCTTTTTCTTTTGTTCCAGTTATAATCCTTTGCCTTTCTAAGACAGTCTTCTTTTACAGTTTCGGGAATAAGCCTTAGGGCAAAATAAATGCCAATGGGCAATACTATCAAATCGTCCATATACCCGATTACAGGAATAAAATCCGGGATTAAATCTATGGGGCTCAATGCGTAAGCGATAATCAAAAAAATGATTGCCTTTGCATACCAAGGGGTTCGCTTATCCTTAGATGCCAAATGGAGCATTACCAACTGCTCTTTTAGGTTTTTGGCCCATATTTTTAGTTTTTTCATAATTATACCAGAGGTAAACAGATGCTAAGAGATTAGCATACACAAAAATAGACAGCAAATAAAATTTGAAGGTATTTATTGTTTTTTAGTTTAAGATATTCATATATCTTTGTTTCCACGAATAAAATCGAGGCAAAGGTTACCTATTCGGCTACCTCGTTTTATTGAAACAACATAAGTGTCTGTTCATTGAGGTATTGTTGTGAGATGGATTTTTACTAAGATATATTCCCAATAAATAATCTCTAAAAATTAATTACACTATCTAAAGCATCATCAGCATCCTTATGGATGAAATTGGCTTGATATTTTATCGTAGTGGTTACGGAAGAGTGTCTATAAAGTTTTTGAAGCATTTTAATAGGAATTTTGTCCTCTGAAATGTGACCAAAACTGTGTCGGGCAATATGCATAGTTACTTTTTTGGAAACTTTTGCTTTCTTCGCAACCCCTATCAAATATTTATTGAATTTTTTTGTAGCCGTTTTGGTCTTGGCATATACATCTTTTGCATCTTTGAAATCTGCCTTTTTCATTTCAGGGAAAACAAAATCGTCATTGTTCTGTTTTTCAGATTCATAGCATTTCAAAATCGGAAATACTTTTTCGGGTATTTTGAGTGATAGTAATTTGGAATTTTTGTTCATACGGTAATGAAGTCTATCATCATAAATATCTGACCATTTGATTTTAAGTAAATCGGCAGCCCTAATTCCCGCAAAATAGAAACTGAACAACCAGACATTGCGTGCGTGTGTTTCATTGTCAGTAAGATTTTTAACAGATTCAAATGCCATTATATCTTTCTTGGTTAATCCTATTTTTTCCGTTTCAGGAAATTTTATCCTAATCTTACCTGAGCCAAATGGGTAAAATTTTCTATCCACAACACCCATTTTTATAGCCCTGTTATAAATCGTTCTTATAACTACAAGATTATTAACGATTGACCTATCCGAAAGATTTAATTTCTTCAGATAAATTTTGAATTTTCTTAAAAAAGCTTCGTCTATTTCTTGAAAGGTCAGCTGTTTTGACTTGTAAAAGTTAATGACGTGATTTACACGAGCCTTATCTGTTGACAGTTGAGATAGCTTCTTATTTGATTCGAGTTCGGAAAGAAAATCATTTGCGACTTCATAAAAAGTACTTGACTTCGAATCTGAATAAAGAGCTTCTTTTATCTGATTTGCGGAAAAGTCCTTTTTGTCGGACTGTAAATCTATAAGTGTTTTGTTTACCTCTAGAAGTTTCGTGGAAATCAAATTATTTAATCTGTCCGCATTGGTATGGGATTTCCTAACCCGTAAGTTCTTCTCATCCCAATCCTTTAAATCTATATAATGACCGACATAGTGGTACGTTGACCGACGGTTCTTTGTTATACGGATTGCCAAAGGGTAAAGCCCTTCTTTGTTTGGTTTCTTTCTTACGACTACTTTTGCATTTGAGGCCATACCATTGAATTTTAGAATATAAAGATAATCATTTTTGGTACAACATAGGTACAACATTTATTGATTTTAAACGATATCTAATGATATCAAATATTATTAGATATATGTTAATCAGTTGATTATAAGTTAAGTTAATGAAGTTTAGTATAAAATACGCTGGATTCAAAACCCAGTTCTTACGAGTGTGGGTTCGATTCCCACCCGGGGTACAAAAGCTCAACAGTGATGTTGGGCTTTTTATTTTTAAAAACTAAACGAAACACTTGCTAATAGTTGCGAAGGCCTTAGCAGATAACTGGTTTGAGTGATAAAATATTCTGAGCTACTTGCATTTACGAAGTTTTGAGTGTTCAGGATATTGCTCCAGCTGAGGTTAAAATCGATTTTTGGTTTCTCCCACGTATACTGATAACTGAGATTTAGGAAATAGTTCTTGTTCGACTCTGAAATCGAATTGGTATAGTATTCACCTCCCAAGCTTAGATACTGATTCTCCCAGGGATAGAGATAAATATCGGCCTGATGATTTTGCGTGTTTACCTGTTGAATTGAATTGTTTTGCAGGCTTGATTTATAAATTGAAAAAGTGCTATTATATGACACACTAAGCCATTCATAGACTTCAGACTCCAGCATCCCGTTTAATCGTATCGACTCGTTTTTGATCTCAGCAAGTTGGCCGTTGAGTTGCTGTTCTCTTTGGGTTGTAGTATAGCTGGTATTTAGTTTAAGAGCGGTATTCCAACTGCTTATGTATTTACTGCCGTCAAGATTGTAGCGCTGGGTTTGCACAGTATTGTCCTGTAAAATAGCTTCCAGAACGGTCGCTCCATTATCCTGTATTTGAGTACTATACAGCAAATTGTTGGTTGTAAACCTAAGACTATAAGAACCTTTGATAAAGAGGCGTTTAAGCGGATTTCTATAATTAAGAGCGGCTGAATAATTCTGACTTAGGCTTTCGGGAATGGGGGTTTGATAGCGACGGAGGTTTCGGTAATTAGTAAGTATAAAACCTTGATACAGGCGCTGCAGGTTTCCAAAGTCATAATTCAAGCCCGCAGATACAGATGCTTCCCAATAAGCAGAAAGCTTACGTCTTAAGTACAGGTTGGGTTCAAAAATAAAAACTTCAAGATTCTGGGTGTTTTGACCATTTAGCTCAAAGGTTTTAAAATTTAACGGCGTGCTCAGTCTGAAATTCCAGGTTTCACTTTTGTTTTGATAACTCAACTTTTGAGTAAGATAAATTTCATTAGAATTGAACGCTGTTGTATTTGCATATTCAGAGTCTAGCGCATTGGTGTTTTCATCTAAAAAAATGCTACTGTTGAGTTCTTCCTGTTGAAAAGCAAAGCCCAATTTTAGATTACTGGTAAAATTCCCAAAAGCTTTGGTCATTCCGGCCGAATTGTCGGTGTACCATTTTTTGGTTTCCAGAGTCTGAAGTGTTCTGGAGTAGGCATTGCCGGCATTGAATACGTCTTGAAATTGCCCGGGAAAGATGACTAAATCCTGTTTAGATTGAGTGTAGCCCGTATTTGAATCAAATGTAACAAGTTGTTTTCCGAAGGTTTTAAGTATTGTGAGCTTGTTTTTAAAACCGCTGAACGGGTTGCTGAGATTCTGATCAATTGCTGCCGTTTCGCGTTGTAAATTTCCCGTTTGGGAGTCCCAAAAACTGTTGAATTCCAGTTGATTTTTCAGGTAATTCTTTTTACCGTTTTGCTCTAAAGTGAGTTTGCCTTGCAGAGTTTTTGTGAAAATCCGATTTCGGGTTTCTTCAAGAATGCTAATCGTATCTGTTGGTGTAAAAACCTGCGTATTTACAGTACCCACTTGCTGCTGGTAATCATTAAGGTAAGACAGGTTTATCTTTAGATCCAGATCGTTTTAAGTCGTTGAATGGCATTGGCCGATCCCAAATGCACATTGTTATCAAGCCAGCGCTTTTGTGAAAACGGCGGTGTGGCCGGGTTGAGAATAGATAGGCAATCTTCTTTTTCTATACCATAGGTGTTACCCGCTAGATTTAGCGAAAAATCACTGATTTGACTCGATACATTTTTACCCGTGTTATTGCTTTGATAGCTAGCAATTGCCTGTCGCTTTTTGGTAAAAAGCATTGGAGTGAGATTGGCCTCCCAAAGCAGGGGAGTAGCACCAAGTCCAAGTTTTGCAGTACCGCTTACTGTCACGGCATTTTTTAGTTTAATATTCAGCGAGGCACGTTCAGAAAATTCAAGACTGTCTAATACCCTAATAGGCTGATGATTCTCGAGGATTTCAACTTTTGACACCGCATCTGCTGTGAGGTTTTCGTTGGCCAGACTGTAACGTCCTTCAAGCAAATCAAGTCCTTCTATATAATATTTTTGAATGGGTTTGCCCTGATAGTGAATTTGTCCGCCCGGTTTAATTTCGATTCCCGGCATTTTCCGCAACACATCGGCAATCACGCGATCATTTTTATCTTTAAAAGCTTCCACCGAAAAGCTCAGCGTGTCTCCCCGACGTTGTATCAATTCAGATTTAACTAAAACTTCCTTCAATTCTTCGGAAGAGGGGAGAAGCTGAATGACTATGTTTTGGGTTTTATTTTGAAGTGTTCGTGTAACTGTTTTTAAACCGATAAAAGATGCTTTAAGGTAAAATGTTTCTTCTGAAGTCCCAAGTTTAATAGTGAACTTACCTTTTGTATCTGAAATGGCAAAAGCTTTAATAGCAGAAACAGAATCTTTACTAATTGTTATGGTCGCACCGCTAAGGGGCTGCCCTTTCTCATCAGATACGGTACCACTAATAGTATTTTGCGCAAAACCCGAATATGCGCAAAGCCAAATGAATAAGATGTAAAGATTAAAGTTGCTATTCAAAGGCTTTCAGTTCTAATGGATTATTTTCTTTACGCAACATTTCAGCAAATAAGTCCCGGTATTTTTTATCAACTTCAGGGTCTGATTTAACATTTGGATTATTTGCATACCCCATGGGATCACTTCGATAGCGAAACCAAAGTTTTTCCATATCCTTTCTGGTTGTTTTCGCGTATTGCTTCAGGTCTACTTTATAGTTGATTTTAGGCGATAGCTTTTCGAGCCCTACGAATTCAAACTCCCAGTATCCCTGTGAATCTTTAATCTCGAGAATCAAACCCGGAAGGCCGTTAAACTTATAAGGGCCATCTGCGATTGGGATTTCGTTAGTAAACCAGGCGGTATAATCGCGGCCGGCAAACGAGGTGGTTGCTTTTTGAACGGAATAACCTTCGATAACTTTAGTTTCTTCTTCTATTTGCCAGTTGAATCGATTTTTTGATTCTTCATACACAAACCGATCATTCATTTTAGGAATTTTCAACAGATAAAGCAGGCTGTCCTGATCGCGTTGTTTAATAATTTCATAATGAAAATTGGTAATCTCACTTCGCGCGGTATGTGCGGTGTTACCTTCACGCACGATAGGATTAGCAAGTGTTTTGGCCCTGCTTAGGTATTTAGAAAAATCTTCACCCAGATATAAAATCATAAGTTCTGATTTACGGGATTCAAGGTCAGTAGAATCGAGTTGGAAGTTGAGTTTGTAGGTTATTTTGTATTCGAGTTTACCTTTAAGTTTGTTTTGGCTAAAGGCCGAAAAACTGATAAAACATGTAATCAAAACGGAATAAACTAATTTAGAAATCATAAAACGAGCATTTTAGTTAAAACTAACGAATTAGTTTGTAATAAGCTCGATGGGATTGTTTTTTTTGGATTTGGAGGCAGAAAGATCGTGCTTAGCCTGAGTTTTGCTTAATGAAGAATTGGCAAAATCAATCTTTAAGCCGGCTGTTTCCATTGCTGCGATAGGATCCTCATCAAAGTTTTCTTTTACCTGAAGCAAATCAGCTTTTGGGATGGTTTTGTAAGCCTCTAAATTTATAATGGGAGTAATCGTTTTGCTGAGTTTCTGAAAGCCGGTTAGTGTAAAATGATAGTGATTTTGGTCATCATAAATCTCCAGTATAAGACCGGGTAAACCGTTAAATTTATAAGGCCCGTCATTAAAGGGGATTTCTGTAGTGAACCAGGCTGTATAATTTCTACCGGCAAATGCGATTTGTGCTTTTTGAGCTGTATAGTTCAAAATCTTTTTAGTCTCCGGCTTAATTTACCAGTATTGCATTTCTAAATCTTCCACGTATTTGAATTTATCCTTAAAAATCTTTTCGGCGTAGATCAGTTTATTTTCCGGCTTTAATTTGAAGATTACGTAATTAAATTCAGTTTTAGGAATCATTGCTCGAATGCGATTAAATTCTGCCAAATTGCGGTTTTTTTGATCTAAAGTGGAAAAAAGCGAATCTTTTAATTGTTGGCCCAAACTTAAATAGCGGGATTGATTGGGGTTGAGATAGAGTAGAACAGCTTCTGAAGTTACCGATTCAAGAGCTGTGGAATCCGGTTGAAATCTGAGTTCGTACGTCGCTTTATAGGTATATGGAGCTGATTGGACCTGTTGCGCAGAGCAGCACAGTGGAACGACGATGAACAGGAGTAAGAAAAGGATATTTTTCATCTTATTCAAGCTCAATTGGATTGTTAATCGAATTACCGAATTTACCGTATTTATCATAGTACTTTTTCTTGGCTTCTCCTTTAAGACCTATAGTAACAGAACTTCCATTTCTGCCTTTCCAACTATTTAAAAAGCCAATGGGGTCTTTTTCATATTCCTTTTGCAGGTCCAGTATTTTTTCTTTTGGAGCCTCAACAGAAGATGCGTAGGGTATTTCCTTAATCGGAAAAAATGCCGTTTTCTCTATACCTATAACAACAAATTTGTAATCATCATCACTGGTCGCTTCGAGAATCAGCCCGGGTAATCCAAAAAATTTATAGGGTCCGTCAGGTATGGAAATAGCCTGACTAAACCATACTGTATAATCCCGTCCGGCAAAATGCGTAGTAGCTTTTTGAGCAGAATAGCCTAAAATAGTTTTAGTCTCACCGTGAATTTGCCAGGTGAATTTTGGATTTTCTGTGTAGTGATAAAGGTCTGTCGCGATTTTTAAATGGTGATAAATTATCCCGGTTATGGGGTTTTTAAGAATTCGGAATTGAAAATCAGTCTCGGCAGCTTTTGTTGCAGCCTTATATTCCGGGCTACCAATATCTCCGAAACCAAATTTTCCCCGCATAGAATCTTTTAAAACCCTTCCATTACTTAAAAAGAGGGAATTTTTGCCATTAGTATAAAGCAACATGCGCTCTTTTTTGATTTTGTTTAAATCGGTTGTATCGGGTTTGTAGGTGAGTTCATAAGTAATTTTATAATTAGTTTGACTTTGTGCGTTGAGAGAGAAATGTGCTAAAAGAGCTACTAAATAAAGGAATGGTTTCATAAATCGTAATTGATGAGAAGACAAGATATTAAATAAAAACTATAAAAATAGTTTTGTAACGTTTTTTTTAGTTGAAAGTGTTTCTTCCCCAACATTATACTTTATTTAATACCCGTTCCTTTTTAAAATACCTAGCTTTTAGACTTAGAACCAGAATTATGAGCAGAGGATTTGTTAAAGAAGACGATCAGGAAGAAGCCCCTATAATACCTCCAAGAGCGGCATTACCACCGGGGGTGACCAATTACGTAACCGCTAAAGGTCTTCAGGCTCTAAAAGAGGAGCAGGAAAATTTGCTTCAACAAATTGCAGGAATCACGGAACCCGATGAGCGGGAACGGCGCAGGACTCTGGCGGTTTTAAACGGAAAGCTGAATTTATTAAAGGAGCGTCTTGCCAGCGCAAGGTTGCTTGATAAAGTGGATACTGATGAAGTGCGCTTCGGCGCCGTGGTTACTTATTCTTTTTCAGGAAATGCTCAATCACATACAATCCAGATTGTAGGGGTAGATGAGGCAGATGTAAAGAAAAACAAGATCGCGT
>CAYNMH010000071.1:0-18809 GCA_964398145.1 uncultured Flavimarina sp.
AGATTAAGTAATTAAGTTATGGAGTTATTTTTAATCGTTTTCAGAAATTGTAACCTTATTTAAAAGGCTACTATTTAATTCAGAATCAGAAATCAGAAATCAGAAATCAGAAATTTAAAATTATCGACAAATCTAAGGCTGTACTCAGAACCCACCTATAACTACTTACTTCTCACCTTTTACCTGTAACCTCTAACCTGCAACCTCTTACCTCTCACCTTTTACCTGCAACAAGCAACTTGCAATCTCACATTTCTCAATTAAAACCCTGAAACTGCCTACCGAGACTGCTTGCTAAACCCTGAGTGATGCGACCCTGGGAGTGGTGTATCGAGAACTGTCATTTCGAGCGTAGTCGAGAAGCGAGTGTTTACTTGTGGTCTTAAGCCGAAAGTAAATGTATCGAGAATTGTCAGTTCGAGTGATTTTTGAGAACCTGAGTTCGAAAAAATTGTATCGAGAACTCCGGTTAGTAAGAAACACCTCTACTAAAAAGACTTCTCGATACTTCTGAAGCTCCGTTATCGCTATACTTCAGGCACTCGAAGTGACAGATAACTGTTTACTAATCCTGACTGCATATGCTGAATCAGGAATTTAAAATTATCGACAACTCCAAATACCTAACCCGAATCCGGAACACGGAACCAACCTTCAACCTCTTACCTCGCAACTTTAACCTGTAATCTGCAACCTCTTACTTCTCACCTCTTACCTGTAACCTCTAACTTGCAACCTACAACCTAACTTAAATCTCCCCATTTAACCCTTAACTACGAAGTACGAAGTACTCGGTCAAAATAAGCAATCGTCTGCTCCAGCCCATCCCGCAACTTCACCTTCGACTCCCAGCCATTAAGCTTCTCATACGCAAGGGAAGAATCCGGCTTGCGTTGCTTGGGATCATCCTGAGGCAAAGGCATAAATTTCAGTTGGGATTTTGATCCCACTAAATCCAAAACATTTTCAGCAAGCTCGAGCATGGTAAATTCACCGGAGTTCCCCAGGTTTACGGGGCCGGTAAATCCTTTTTCTGAAGCCATCATTCTGTAAAAACCTTCTATTAAATCATCTACATACTGAAACGAGCGGGTTTGGGTTCCATCTCCAAAGATGGTAATATCTTCGCCTTTTAAGGCCTGTACGATAAAGTTCGAAACTACCCGCCCGTCTTCCGGGTTCATTTTAGGTCCGTAGGTATTAAAGATGCGTACGATCTTGATATCTACCCCATTTTGATTGTGATAGTCCATAAATAGGGTTTCTGCACAACGTTTGCCTTCATCATAACAGGAACGCAGCCCGATGGGATTGACGTTCCCCCAATAGCTCTCAGGCTGCGGGTGCACGGCAGGGTCTCCATACACCTCCGAAGTACTGGCCTGTAAAATGCGGGCTTTTACCCGTTTCGCCAGACCCAGCATATTAATGGCCCCCATCACCGAGGTTTTAATCGTCTTAATAGGATTATACTGATAGTGTACCGGGCTGGCAGGGCAGGCCAGATTGTAGATCTCATCCACCTCGGCATAATAGGGCTCGGTCACATCATGCCGCACCAGTTCAAAATACGGGTTATCCATAAACTCCACGATATTCTGCTTGCTTCCGGTAAAATAATTATCCAGGCAAATCACTTCGTTCCCCTCCTTTAAAAGGCGTTCACACAAATGCGAACCTAAAAATCCGGCCCCACCGGTAACCAATACACGTTTCATATTATCCTTTTATATTTCGTTTCCTTATATATTTTGCAGGATTGCCCTGATATATACTAAAAGACACCAAATCTTTAGTCGCAACAGATCCTACCGCCAGTACCGCATGATTGTGACAGGTTACTCCAGGGCAGACCACCGCTTTTGCTCCTATCCATACCCCGTCTTCCAGAATAATCGGGGCATTTCGATAGTCAAAGGCAGGCAGCGTATAATCATGATTCCCGGTAAGCAGCAAAGCCCCCTGTGAAATACAAACATGATTACCAATATGAACATCATCTAAATTATCAATCCAGCAATTTTCACCCAGCCATACATGATTGCCTATCTTCAGCTTCCAGGGAAACTTAATGCTGACTCCCGGCTTAATCACCAGCCCGGTTCCAATTTTTGCTCCAAAAAGCTTGAGTAAGTATAGTTTAGGAGTCATAAATGGAAACCAGCCCGACTTGAATAGCAGTGCATTAAATACCAGCCATATCCCTTGTTTCAGGGCACCGCCACCTTTTAGGAAGGTAGAGTTATCGAATTGATCGAGACGAGTACCAGCCATATAATTAACGATCAAATAAAGCCTTTAATTGTTCTCCAAATGCATCTGTCGTAAAATGTTGTTGATAGGCTTTTAAAGCATTTGCTTTCATGTCTATCTTTTGCGCTTTAGAAAGATCTATCCAGTCCTGCAGGAGACACGTAATTCCTTCCAGACTATCTGCTTCTGCTAAGCCCGCTTTCTGGGCGATGATTTCCCGCCAAATATTTACCTGTTTACTTATAAGTACAGGAAGCTCACAAGCCAATGCTTCTACAACCGCAATTCCAAAATTTTCCTGATGACTGGGCAATATAAAACATTCCGCTCCATAAAGAGCCCCCCATTTGGCAGCTCCCTGCAGCATCCCGGGAAAATGAATCTGTTCCTCACCGGCTGCCAAATTTAATAATTCACGCCCGTAAGTAGAATCCAAACCGGGACCGGCTATCACCAAATCAGGTAGCTCATCACGCCTTTTTTTGAGATCAATATAGGCCTGCACCAGCAGATCAACACCTTTCTTACTATCAATCCGCCCTAAGAAAAGGATATAGGGCCTGTTATTTAGAGATTTTACAGCTTTCCGGAAGGCCTCTCCAAAAGATTCGGCTTGGGTTGGTGGAGCGGGAATTCCCAAACCTACTACGTGTTCAGCTTTCGGGTGGTAGGGTTTAAATGTAGTACGTGCCAATAGGAGTTCATCTTTGCAGGTAAACAACAAACCACTCGATTTATTTACCACCTGGCGCTCTATCAGTTTCCAAAAAAACCAGTTTCGGATCGCTTTTAAACGCCGCTCTTTTGCTTTTTGAAAATACGGGTCAAGCATCCCGTGAGGCATTACCCATAAAGCAGCTTTTGGGGCATACTTTTTCCAGCATATATAGGTGCCGTAACTGGTATATTGCCATAATCCGTGAATTATTATATGTTCATAATTAGTTAAATTTTGAGCTGACCAATGTTTAAAATTAGGGCTGTAGGAATAGGGATTTGGCGCTGGTCCCAAAGCATGTATTTTATAATCTTTAATCCTAAGAAATTTAGCATCAGCAGCATCAAAACAAACCACTTCACTATGGTGGTCAACATCTTTTAAGGCCTGAACGCTTAATTCGACCGCTTTTGCCACCCCCCCGGCTATTGGATTTAAAGATGTGAGGATATGAAGTACTTTCAAGATTCAAGTGATTTTAATGAGCGTACAGCGCTATTTACCATATTATCCATTAACAAATTTTCAGCTACATAAGCTCTAGCACGCCTTCCTTTATCAAATAAATCGGATTCCTCACAGCTTTTTAAGGCTTGCACAAGCTCGCCCACATTCTCGCAAATTAAACCTCCATTACTTTCTTCCAGATAGAAGTACTCAACGCATTGCTTTATTTCCGTAGTGCGCTTTAAAGTAAAAACAGGCAGGCCATAAGCCATAGCCTCCACTATGGATAAGCCAAGCCAAGCAGGCTGCAAATAGATATCAGCTATACTAAATAATTCATCTTTTTTTAAATTATCATATAGCGAACCATAATCATACACATTAGGATTTGAAGAGAAATCAGGTTTATAAGGACCATCTCCAATTATTATAAATCCAATTTCTGGACAACTGTCTACAATAATCTTAAGAAGATCTGCTCTACGCTCTGCTAAGGTAAATCGGGCAGAAAATATACAAACTCTATCCAGTAAAATCCCATTATTCGCTTTTAACTGGGCTTTAGACAGGTTGAGCTTAAGGTCCAAAATACGCTCTACTCCACTTATAGTATTATTTAGGGCAACAAGCTTTTCAGGTTTTGCTATACGATTAGCCCAGACTTGCTTTTCCTTTTCAGTATATAACCAGACCTGGGTGGCTAGTTCCATTTGCCATTTTAAAAAAATGGAAGGCTTCTTACTTTCGTTTAGATAACGATGAACAGATATACCATGTCCCCAAACAACTATTTTTTTTTTGTGTATAAATTTTGTTAGTAAAAGCATCCAGGTTGTTATGTGACCTATGTGTAGCATCAAAACTAAAATCCTCGTATCCTTTTTGACAAATTCCAAAGGGCTGAACACCAAAAATGGACCTAACACTAGTTTTTTAATTTGTTTTACTTCTATATTCGATTGGCTGAATGTACTTTTAGCTGATTCTTTGCTGTTTTCATAACAGTAGTAGCTACACGGATATAGACGGTTTATTCCTTTGAAAAACCACTTTCTATAATGAGGTATTAAAGGCTGTAATATTTTTATGCCAAGTTTTTTATTCATTATTTCATTACAGAATAAAAACTCAAACTTGATTTGTAGATGGTCTATTTGATTTGGTCTTAGCTTGATTTATTTTCAATGACCAGGCTAACAGAGCAATGGGTAAATATCTTAAATAAACATAGGGGTGACCCGAATTTATTGCGCTCAATGTACCATATATAGACAGCATTAATGTTAGTAGGGTAAAATCACTGATTTTGAATTTACGCAGTATAATCCTGATTGGATATATTATTATCAGATATGTATAAAAAAACAATCCCAAAATACCCATATCCAAGTACGACTGTAAAATTGGATTGTCAATCCATTTTGTCATATAGCCATAACCGAAAATATAATTAAAAAAGTTAAACCTGAGATTTATAAATTCGTAGGTTTCTTGCCTTGCTTGGTACCGTATTATACCCGACCCACTATCATCTGAAACATTTTGATATCCCAAAATATTTGCAAGTCCATTAATAAAATTATCTACAAAATTGTCGATGCGTACTTGAACAGCTTCGATGGAAAAATACAAGCTGAATACTAAGGCAAGTATAAATCCAATCAATCTTAAATATTTGAATATTTCATTCTTACTCAACAATCCTTTTTTTAAAAAGAATAATCCGAAAATTACGATGGCAATAAATATGGGAGTACGTTTACCTGAATATAAAATCACATAGAGATCAAGAAGTAGAAACAATATAACCACAATTTTAAACCATAACCTTCTATTTAATAATAACAAAGAGGCAGCGAAGTTGATTAATGATCCCAAAGCGACTGTAAAGGGTTCAAGCGCAAAATCATCATCAGAATGACGCAATTCCCAGGCTTGCCGTCCTGTAACAAAACCAATTGACACATAAAATGCCCCAAGCAGAGAGCATACAGCAGAAACTAGAAAAATTACTTTTAAAACTTGTGAAAAATCTATATGCTTATTACTTGCAAGGGCAATAATCAAACATATTATATAAAGGTGAAACGATAGGAATTGAAAAGATAAATTAGAAGAAAAAATACCATAAATCAGCATCAAAAATTGGAATAACAAGATCCATGTGAATGTCTGATTGTAAGTAGGCAAATGTCCAAACAGTAAATTTTTAAATGAAAATATACAAAAAACAGATAAGGCCATAAAAATCGGTGACCAGTTCACAAAAGGAAAAAGCTGGTTAAAATACATACCCAGTTGTACACCTGAAATACCGAAAGCTATACCTAAACTTTTCTTTACACTTTCCAGATACGTTGAATTTAAATTCATGGATTAGCTATAGTATGAAATTAAATTTTCAAATATTTCTGGTTGACTCTAACAGGCGAGAAGCAAATTGCTGATCAGAGTGTTCTTTAACGAAAACTTTTAACTCATCAATTTTAATATCTACAGTCTCAATGTTTCTTAACGCATTACTAATTGCAATTGGAGTAACATTATCCAACAGCAATCCCATGTTGAAACTATTCACTAAATCCTTTAATAGCCCTTTTCCGGTAGTTAACACGCGTTTTCTGTGTCGCATGGCATGTCCCAAAATACCACTGGATGCCTCCGCATTTTTATAGGGCATCAATATAAAATCACTTTGTTCAAATAGAGTAGACATATATTGATTAGACACAAACTCATTTATCCATATGATTTGAATAGAATTCTCATACTTAGTAATGGCTTGTTGGATTAAATTTTCAAAATCTTTATTTTTAGATTTTCCTGCCAAAATAAAGGTATATTTCTCCAATTCAGAAGCAGTCAAAAAGTCGATACTTTTCAATATTTCCAAAGTACCCTTCCTATCATCCAAGGAGCCAAAATGTAAAAAAACCTTTTTATTCTGCTTAATTTGAAATTTGCTGCGAATATCTATATTCCTTAATGGTTCTATTTCAGGTATAGGATCAGGAAGAACCATAAATATATCCCTAAATTTTTTATTGAAATAATTCACCGCCTCATAATCATTCAGTACGAAAATTTTTTCAATTTTTGGATTTAGAGAATATAAATAGGTAATCATAAATTTCCTAAAAAACTTAACCTTTTCTTTAAAGCTGCTGGTTGGCATTCGATAAAATTGAAGAAACAAAATACCAGTAATATTGTATTTGGGTCTCTTAAAAATCAATGCTAATTGTAAAACATTGAAATACAAAAAGCAGACATTTGTCGCTTGAATACGTTGGGCATAGTCAGATACCAAATGGTATTCTGCAAAAGAACGCCGGTAAAGAGATTTCTTTTGAATTTCCTGAACTTTATAGTTTGGAATATATAGCCAATGTACATTATCAGCTTTTGTTGAAAGATCTACAATACCGGAAAACTGTAGTTTAAAAGCTTCCGGCACCAAAAAATAATAACTATTTTCGTCATCGGCTCTTTTAGATGCCAGATGATTTACTAAATGCTGTATATATTCTGAATGATGCCCAGTGATCTGTAGATCAAAAAGAAGGTAATGCATTAATGATTTTTAAATTGATATTTTATCTGACTTAAAAACAGATTTAAGATTGCTACTGTTAAATCCCACTTCTTGGAGCTTAATTTATACAACTTAAATAAAGAACGTATTCTTTCTAAATAAACGGGCGAGGTATTTGAATAATTTTGGGATATTCTCTCTTGATCGTGGCGAACATATGTATATAAAGCCTGCGGAATATATACTATCTTATCTGCAAGTAATGCCGCTCTTTGAAAATAATCAACGTCTTGATTTCGAGGTAGCTTCTCATTCCAAATAATTTTGTCTGCTAAATTTCGTTTCAATAGTGGGGATCCACAACCAAAAGAACCGTGTGTTTCCAAGACTTTGCTTAATTTATTCTTATTTGTAAAATATATTCTCTCATTTGAAGGAATATATTTCATTTCAAAATCACATAATGCAAAATCAGCTTCTTTTGAAACTAATTCAGAAACCTGCAAAGAAAATTTATCGGGTTTAATTTCATCATCGCTGTCAAGAAATTGAATAAATCGACCGGTGCTTAATTTGTAGCCAAGATTTCTCGCTGCTGGGGCTCCTTGATTCATTTGTCTTTCAACAATTATTTTAAAATTTGATGCTTCGTGATCCTCTTTATATTGCTGTATCATATCAAAGGAGGCATCTACAGAGCCATCATCGATCAAAACAAGTTCTAATGGTCTATAATCTGATCCTTGAACACTTTTTAAAGTATTATGAATGAAATCTTCACGATTATAGATAGGTATAATTATTGAAACTAAATTATTTACCATATTTTTTATCTTTTACTACCTTAGAATCTCGCAAGTATACTTTTCAAATGGTCTAGGATGATTTTCCTAAGACTCCCGTTAAACAAGCAAATACTAAAAAAAGAAATACCGAAAACTGCTGATTTAAAAATCAAACTGATTAAAGAGGATGTGATTTCCAAAAATCGAGTGATTATTTCAAACTCAATAAACAAAATCGATGCAGCAATGAGAGGAAAATAAAAAACTTTCAGAAACAGTCTTAGTGACTTTCTCAATCCTCTGTCTATTAGAAAATAAAATCCTTGAAAAAAATTAACTATAAATGCCACTAGCAGACTAATAGCTATATAACTTAGTTCATTTTTAACATACACTCCATATAATATAGCTGCAAGCATCATAAAGGCACTTAACAAACCCGATTTGAAAAGTAAATCTGTTCTATTTATAGCTTGAAATATAGACCCAGAACTGGATAAAACCATTTGAATACCAATAGTCAAAGCCAAAATTTTAAATACAGGTATCGCATTTACCCATTGGTCACCATACAAAATAAGAATAATCTCCTCACCAGAGTAAAATATAAATACGGAAAGCGGGAAGCCTATTATAGCTAAAACATTTACCACTTTTACATATGCTTGGTAAATACGCGCATAGTTATCCTGAAATTCTGATAGAACTGGTAATAATACGGGAGTAATAACGTGTGTAAGATTTTGCACCGGCATCATCATTAAGCGATAAGATTTATCATATAGTCCTAAAGATGCTGCGCCAAAAACTTTCCCGATTAATAAGTTATCAGCATTTCTGGAAAAATAATTAATAAAGTTGAATGAAAATTGATAACTGGCAAAAGCAGATATTTTCTGAAGGGAATTTTTCGTGATTTGAAAAGTCAGCTTTACCGGTGAAAAAAAATAACTTCCTAAAAAGATAAATATACTATCACAAATAGCCTTATAAACTAGCGACATATAGCCAAAACCTTTAAATGCCAGAAATATCGCAGTTGCCCCCGTTAAAGACTGTACAACTATCTGCAATACACCAATCTTTTTAAAAAAATGTCTCTTATAATTAAGTGATTTGGGTACAATATTACACGTGTAAAAAAACAATGTTAAGGAGAGATATCTTAGAACATGTGTTAGAGCTTCGTTTTCATAAAATGTACTGATATAGGGAGCAGAAATAAAAAACACTAGGGCTCCTAAGATCCCCACAAACAATGTACACGAAAATATGGATTGTATATCATTATCTGTAAGGTTTTTATTTTGAATAATCGCAGGTCCTATTCCAAAATCACTTAACAACTGGAAAAAAGTAATAAAAACCATAGCAATAGCCACTATACCGAAATCTTCAGGTGTAAGCAACCTCGCTAAGAAAGATGTAATTGCAATAGTGAGAACTATGCCAGAGTATTTTGATAGCGCGGTATAAAAAACACCCGAACGAATTGTTTTTCTCAATGAACTCATTAGCTATTAAACTGACTTAGAATACTCAGTATTTATAAAAGTATTTGACTCTACTCTTATAAAATTTCAATTTAAAAGAATAGAGATAAAAAACAGTTAATGAGAAAACCTGCGATATGACATAAGCCTGCCTGACGCTTTTTATGGAGGGAGGTAAAAAGTCTCTAACGAATTGAATAATGCTTATTTGTTGCTCTAAAAAGTGAAATCGTTCTGGATATTTTTTTAGTAAAAGTTCTTGTCCTCGTTTTACTCTCTTTAATTTGACTTTTTTCTCTTTATGATTTCTAGGAGGATGATAAACTTTGCACGCTGCATTAAAACGTTGTTCGATGGATGCTAAATAAACCCGATTACCAAATTCTAAATCCCCGCCTGAGCGTAATTCACCATCAAAAAAACCAACTTTATCAAATACTTTCCTTTTAACAAACAGGTTTGCAGTGACACCAAAGTGTAAATTATTCATATAGCTCATAATCGTAAATGCAGTACAATAATCATGATACTCGGCTATAGTTTTAACCTTATCTAAATTAATTTGTACATCTCCTGCTAAATAATCACAAGTTTCCATCGCGTTTATTCCAATTGTTAACCAATCGCGGGGAGCCGTTATGTCTGCATCTATAAAAGCCAATATTTCTCCTGTTGAAATACGAATTCCTCTGTTCCTGGCATTATACGAACCTTGATTAGGAGTTATATTTTCAACAATAACATTTTTAGTCTTACAATAGGAGTTTATTTTTTCATCAGCCCCATCATTTACGACGATTACTTCATAATTTGAATAATTCTGAGTTTCTAAAGATTCTAAGGTAGTTTTAAGACCTTCAAGATCTTCGTAAACTGGTAATATGACAGAAATTTTTAAAAATGACATCACTAAAAATTAAAGCGTCTCAGTCTCAAACAAACTATCCAGCGCACTTTCAAATGTTGTTATATTAAAATATTTATTATGAAGTTCTAAAGTAGAATTACGATAGGATGGTATATCTAATTGAGTACTCATTAGCTCATTGATAGTTTCAGAAATCTGTCTAGGTGTCAGGTCATTTGTCAACCATAGAGCATCCTTTTCGAGGCCAAACTCTTTTATAGCTTTTGTCTCTTGTGTCACCATCGGTATCGATAAGCTAAGAGAATCAATTACTTTATTTAAAAGGACAGTTCTTGCCATCAGGGTATCACCAAAACTTCCTAATGCGATATCACAATTTTGTTTAAGATAATCTTCCAAATGATTATTGAAGGTCAGGTTATCATATACGTTAATATTTACTTGAAAACCCTTTGCATCAATCAACTTCCTTAAAGACTCAGCTCTCGTTTTATTATTTTCAAATAAATTGACTTCAAAATCCTGTCGTATATTTTCCAATGATTTTAAGCCCAAAAGCATTGTTTCTATACCATGTAATTGAGATGCCTTTCCCCACCAGCAAATATTAAAATTCTTCTTATTATTTTGAAAGGCATCCAAATTAGCAAAACCACGTCTGGGACCTTTCAACGGAATAATATGTATGTTTGACTTCGTTGGATAGTACGATAATAACGACTGATAAAAAGACTTCTCACTAGAGTTTAAAAAAATAATATCTGTTGAGTATTTTAAACAATTGATATCAAATGATTTTTCATATACCTCTGATGCCTTCATCCCTAATTTAATATTTTCCCTACTGACCAAATATTGTGAAAGATAAAAATCATAGACAGTTTTCTTGTTAAGAAATCTGGCTATTTTTAATATCCACGATGATTGAGAGTTCATTGGAAGGTAAATAACTACATCGCAGTATAAAAGAAAAAACATTAATAGAAAAGGATATATAATTATCCTTGTAAAAAAATTAACTACCTTTTTTCCAAATGTATTATTCTGTACAAATAGTACTTTAGGAGGTACTGTGACGAAACTATAACTATAATTCCTGTTTGCTAGATAATTAACAATAAGTTGAGACCTATAAGATCCAATAATGTTTCCAACAAGTAAGATTCTTTTCATATGGAAAACTAATTCACCTCTTGATGATACTTTCCGCGGCATTAAATCCACTCTCCATTGATTGATGACTCCAAAAATATTCCCACGCACCAAATCTACCTGCCAAAATAACATTTTGCTCTTCTAGCCAGGTTCTTACGACTTCTCTATCTCTTTCCATACCATTATAGAAAGTAACATTTCCATAAGACAAATGATCATATTTCATAAACTCTATATCATCCTCATTTGCCAATTTCATTTTCTTAAGAGCATATAAACAATTAGCTTTTAGCTCATCCTCTGATTGTTTTAGGGGGTTTATATCCGAGTAATAGATTTCAAATTGAACAGAAGATTTTCCTTTTGGGCAATTGTCAGGCGATTTTATACTTGGTGCATAAACTCTTGAAGCTAAAATATCCTGATCATAGATATAAAACCATAAATCTTTGGGTATATCAGGCTTATTAAAACCGATGGAAATTAAATGAAGTTTTGTAGACCAAAGTTTCTCAGCGCAAATTTTTACCTTATCGGGTACTTTCTTGATACATTGTATTAACTCTGGAAGCGGCATCGTACTAATTAGGTCAGTAAATTTAAATTGATTTTGATTCTCAGCAATCAAAACCCGCTTATCTAAATCTATTTCGATTATTTTTTGATTGTAATCAACCGTTAATTCCTTGATTAAAGGATCTAGAAAGGCTTTATACCCTCCTATTTTGGGATAACGCATTTCTTTTGCATAATAAACGTTTTCGGTTTCAGAAGTGTAAGATCCTTTTAAAACTTCTTCTATATCCGGGCGATACATTCTATTACCAACCCAATCAACACCTAAATTTTCTGCATTTACAGTCCAATATTTTTTGGTATACTTAATAGGATAGTTTAATGCAAATTGTTCGCCGTATTGATAAATTAGCCAATCTCTATAATTGTCAATATCAATCTCCGGCCTGTTAATAAAATCCTTTATTATTTGAACTTTTTCATCTACTGGCAACGGAGCCAAATTATTCTGAACAGGGTGACGTAACCAATACTTTCGATCAAAATTTTTCGCTTCTGGATTGTGCTTGTAATAAGGGGTTTGATCAAAAATAGATCTAACTTCCGGTTGATCGGCAAATGATAAATGTATGGCCTTATCAAAACGAAAACCCCGATATTCAATTTTGTCTAGTAGTCCCCCGTAAGTGTTTCGCGTTTCAAGCAATTTATATTCCTTACCGGCCATTTTAAGTTTGTATGCCGCAGAAAGACCTGCAATACCAGCTCCAATAATTATATTCATATCAACTGTTTTCTAAGAGCTTTTTTAAACCCATTTTATAATTAAATTTTGGTACCCATCCTAAATCCTTGAGTTTATTATTATTTAATTTAGGTTCCATTATTTCATTTGCTCTGTACTTAACTTCACCAAAACCTAATTTATCATAGATTATTGGATTTTCTTCTGTTGTGATCAGTTTTGCGATTTCTTTGACAAATTCCTTAACTTCAACGAAATTACCTGTTCCCACGTCATAAGAATTGAATCCATGTGATTTAGAACGTAAAGTCAACAAAAAAGCATCGATTACGTCATCAATATAAATAAAATCACGCTTTTGAATTCCACTTGTGAGCGGGATATTGGATATTTCAGGGTTTCTTAATTGCCCAATCAACCAATAAACAAACTTATTAGAATCATCACCAGGACCGTACATATGCTCTAACCTTAAGTTAATTACATCAATACATTCAGATTTTAATTTAAGCCAATTTTTAAATTGGTATTTACTCAGACTGTATTCATTTACATCTTCAGGCAATAATGAATCTGTATTGACAAAAGTAGATACCTTAGTATCTATGGCAGCTTCAAGCAATTCGACACCAAAAAGCACATTTGTCTCAATTAAACATTTTAAAGTTGAGTCTCCTCTCCCATAGTCGCAAGCTGTGTGTATAATATATTGAGGTTCAAAATTGTTAACTATAGCTGATGGTGAGTGGCTATCTACATCGAAAGCCTCTATTTGGTGTAATACTGAATCAATTCGGATTGTGTTTGAAGTACTGCGTTTAATAATTCCGACAGTATAGCCTTCAAGCAAAAATCTTTTTGTAAGATAACTTCCTAAAAATCCGGTCCCTCCGGTAATTAATACCTTTTCCAATTACTAAAAATTTAAACCAAAAAATTCTTCCAGTTTATCTCCGATATAATTAAAATGCTCTTGATCCAATGCCGGGAAAATCCCTATCCAAAAGGTTCGGTTCATAGTGATATCGGTATTGGTCAATTCCCCTACCACCCGGTATTCCACATCTTTAAAATAAGGCTGCTTGGTCAAATTCCCGGCAAACAAAAGCCGGGATCCTATTTTTTGTTCATCAAGATATCGTATTACATCAACCCGCTCTACCCCTGCTTCTTCTTTGAGCGTTATGGGGAATCCAAACCAGGAAGGATCGCTATTCGGTGTGGGTTCGGTAAGTTCCAGGTAGTCGGTTAAAGATTGTAATCGAGTGTGCAATAATTTAAAATTTTGCTTTCGCTTTTCGATAAATTCCGCAGCACGATCTATTTGGGCTAAACCACAGGCAGCCTGCATATCGGTTATCTTAAGATTATAACCGGAATGGGAATATACATACTTATGGTCATAGCCATAAGGTAAAGTCCCATGCTGTTGTTCAAATCGACAGCCACAGGTATTATCGCAGCCGGGAGGACAATAACAATCGCGCCCCCAATCTCTAAAGGACTCCGCTATAACTTTCAACTCCGAATTATTAGTAAATACCGCACCCCCTTCACCCATAGTAATATGATGGGCAGGATAGAAACTCAAAGTAGCCAAATCACCAAAAGTTCCACACAGTTGACCATTATACGTAGCTCCCAGAGCATCACAGGTATCCTCGATCAACCATAAATTGTATTTATCACAGAGCGCACGTATCTTACCCAAATCAAAGGGGTTACCCAACGTATGTGCCAACATAATCGCCTTGGTTTTTGAGGTAATCGCGGCTTCCACAAGATCGGCATTAATATTATGCGTTCTTAAATCTACATCCACAAACACAGGCACCGCTCCAAATTGGATAATTGGATTAACCGTAGTAGGAAAACCTGCAGCTACCCCTATGACTTCATCGCCCTTTTTAATAGCTCGCTCTCCTAACTTGGGAGAGGTAAGAGTGCTAAATGCTACGAGATTAGCAGAGGATCCTGAATTAACAGAAAGTACATGTTTTACGCCTAAAAATTCAGCCAGACGCTTTTCAAATTTCTCGTTAAAATGCCCCGTAGTCAGCCATCCATCCAGAGAGGCTGCGACCATATTCTGCAATTCTGCCTCGCCCAATACCTTTCCACTGGGAGGAATTACGGTTTTACCGGGTACAAAATCTTGTTTTGCATATTTTTCAGTTGCAAATTGAGAAACCAGACTGGCAATCTCTTTGCGTAAATGTTCTTGTTTTTGAAGTGTTTCCATCAATTCGTATAGTTAGCAATTTCGTTTTTACATAATTCCTGTACATCAGCTCCGGATAACCAGGCCTGATGCCAGTTTACTATTTTACCCAGAGTTTCACTCAGCGTCCATCGGGGTTGCCATTTAAGGCGGGCTTTAGCTTTAGAACAATCTAATTTTAAAAACCCGGCCTCGTGCGGGTTTGCCTGTGTATCCAGTTCCCAGGACGCTTTGCCTTCCCATCGATTTACCATTTGATCTAATATCTGCCCCACAGCCTGGCAATCTTCATCCCGGGGTCCAAAATTCCAGCCTTCCGCAAATTCCTGTCCCTCCTCATATAAGGCCTGTGCAAGTACTAAATAACCACTAAGCGGCTCCAAAACATGCTGCCAGGGTCGCGTAGATAATGGATTGCGTATGACTACCGGTTCTCCCTTTTCAAAAGCACGTAAAATATCGGGAATAAGCCGGTCTTCGGCCCAGTCTCCCCCACCGATTACGTTGCCTGCACGTGCAGATGCTACGTTTGCAGTGTCCGTCGTATAAAAATAGGATCTTCGAAAAGCGGCTGTCACCAGTTCGGCACAGCCCTTACTGCTGCTATAGGGATCATGCCCCCCCATAGCTTCGTTTTCCCGGTAACCCCAGGCCCATTCTCTGTTTTCATAACACTTATCGGTAGTAACCGAAACTACAGCCTTCAACGATTTACAACCCCGTGCGGCCTGCAAAACATTTGCAGTACCCATTACATTCGTTGCATAGGTTTCCAGCGGCTCCTCGTACGATAAACGAACCAGAGGCTGTGCCGCCATATGAATCAGAATATCCGGTTTAAAAGAGTGCATGGCAGTCTTTAGAACCTCATAATCCCGTATATCTCCAATTTCGGATTCTATAAGATCTCCTATCCGGGCCTCTTCAAAAAGAGAGGGTTGAGTATTAGGAGCCAGTGCGAAGCCTTTCACCACCGCTCCAAGCTCACTCAGCCAAATAGCTAACCAACTGCCTTTAAACCCGGTATGTCCGGTTAAAAAAACCCGCTTTCCTTTCCAAAATTCCGGTTGTACCGTTCCGGCTAGTGCTTCCATAATTTCCAGGGTGCTTTTCCGGAATCCCAAAGTTCTTCCAGATTGTTTTTATCGCGTAAGGTATCCATAGGTTGCCAAAAACCTTCATGTTTATAGGCCATCAATTGACCGTCAATAGCCAGTCCTTTTAACGGCTCCTGCTCCCAAATTGACTCATCCCCGGGTATACGCTCAATAACTTTTGGCGATAACACAAAAAAGCCTCCATTAATTCGGGCACCATCACCCTTGGGCTTCTCCTGAAAGCGTTTGACCTCACCATCCTGAATATCCAGAGCGCCAAAACGCCCGGGAGGAAAGGTAGCGGTAAGAGTGGCATCTTTTCCGTGAGCCTTATGAAAATCGAGTAAAGCTTTGATATCAATATCAGCAACCCCATCACCGTAGGTAAAGCAAAAGGCCTCTTCATTTTTAAGATAGGGCTCCACCCGTTTCAGACGTCCCCCGGTCATCGACTCATCTCCGGTATCTACTAACGTAACCGTCCAGGGTTCGGCACGTTTCTCGTGTACCACCATTTTATTGTCCTGCATATGGAAAGTTACATCAGACTGATGCAGAAAATAATTGGCAAAATATTCTTTTATCACATAGCCCTTGTAGCCGCAACAAATAATAAAGTCATTAATTCCGTAATAGGAGTAAATTTTCATAATATGCCATAAAATAGGCTTCCCGCCAATCTCTACCATAGGCTTGGGTTTAGAAACGGTTTCTTCGCTTAAACGGGTACCAAGCCCCCCGGCTAAAATAACAACTTTCATAGTGTTTCGTTTAATTGGTGGTTACAAAGGCGTCCGCAAAAAACCGATTCTCGGGAAGCCCGTTTTGAGTTAAGAGTTCCTGAGCAGCATGGATCATGGCTTCCGAGCCGCAGGCGTAAACCTGTGCTTTAGCTAGATCTAGGGATTCTTGTAACAAAACATCCTGTACATAACCTAGATGTCCTGTCCAGCTTTGCTGCTCCCGGGAAAGCACGGGAATATAGTTTATAGAAAGGTCTTTAAAATCAGGCGTCCAGAATAAATCGGGCAGATACCTTCCTCCCCAGAGTACATAAATGGCTTTTCCTCCCAGATTGCCCGTTTGAGCGGCTTCCTCAAGCAAGGCTTTAACCGGGGCAATTCCGGTCCCGGTTGCCAAAAAAACAATACTCTCTACATCTACGGTATCGCGCATAAAAAAGGTTCCTCTGGGGCCCTCCATACGAAGTAAATCCCCCACTTTGGCTTCCTGAAACCAATACCGGCTCATCAATCCCCCTTCATAATTCTTGATTAAAAATTCGAAGCGGCCGTCTTCCCGGCGTGCATTGGCAATGGAATAACTGCGCTTTACAGCTCCCTTAATTAGATTAACATATTGCCCGGGTAAATAGGCAAGCTTTTGGGCAGGTGGGGTTCGGAAAATGACCTGCACCACATCCTCCTTTAAAAATTCAAGACTGTCTATTTTTGCCGGTATGGTTTTGGAAGCAGGTATCCTGTAACGACTTAAATCTTCCAGATCCAGCTCCAGATCGGTACAGGGTTTTACATTACACGACAGTACATAGCCCTGCTCACGTTCTGCAGCGCTCAGCACCAATTCATCCTGTACGTTTTGCACTTCCCCATCTAGGACTCGCGTTTTACAACTGCTGCAGCGTGCATTTAGACAACTGTGCTCCAGATATACCCCTGCCTGTTGAGCTCCCTGAAAAATGGTTTCTTCCCCAGAGCACTTAAAAACGGTTTGGTCCCGAAGCTTTATTGTATACATCTTTTATTTTTTATACCAGTTATACATCCTGGCAATTCCCTGATTTAAATCTACATTATAGTTCCACCCCAAAGCCTTTAATTTAGAGACATCGGTTAGTTTTTTCATGGTTCCGTCCGGTTTCTCGGTATTAAAATACAACGCTCCTTGAAAACCTACGGTTTCTTTGATAAGCTCAGCGAGTTCTTTTATAGAAAGGTCTTCGCCGGTACCGATGTTGATATGAGTATTGCGCACTTCACCGGTACTCGCGTGTTGCCCCTCGACTGCGCTCGGGGTGACGTCACTGAAGTCGCGGTTTTCCATGATAAAGACACAGGCATCGGCCATATCTTCACTCCAGAGGAATTCGCGCATGGGTTTCCCGCTGCCCCAGATCTCTACCTGCACCGAAGCCCCCTCCTGACCTCCCCCATTCGAGGATTTAGAGTTGGTAGTCCCGGCAGGCAGTTTGCGGCTGATACCATACTTTTTAAGAATGCCAAGAATCGCATCTTCAGAGACACTGCCGTCAACCCCTTCAATAGGTAGTTTATTTAAATCAGCCTTTAGGCTGTCCCAGTCGTTTTGCTCTAGGGCTTTCCCCAGATGCATTTTACGAATCAGCGCCGGTAAAACATGGGACTTCTCCAGATCAAAATTATCGTTGGGCCCATACAGGTTGGTAGGCATCACCGAGATAAAATTGGTCCCGTATTGTAAATTATAGCTTTCGCACAGCTTGATCCCGGCAATCTTGGCGATGGCATAAGGTTCATTGGTATATTCCAGCACATCGGTAAGCAGGTATTCTTCCTTCATAGGCTGCGGGCAATTCTTGGGATAAATACAGGTACTTCCCAAAAACAACAATTTCTGAACTCCGTGCACATAAGCCTGATGTACCACGTTATTCTGAATCATCAGATTCTCGTAGATAAAATCGGCCCTATAGGTATTGTTGGCAACTATACCCCCCACTTTAGCCGCAGCCAGAAATACATACTCCGGCTTTTCGGCTTCAAAAAAAGCAGCCACCTGCACGGCATCCCGCAAATCCAGCTCGCTGCTGGTACGAACGACCAGATTGGTATAGCCTTTTTCCCTTAGATTCTTGACCAGCGCAGACCCCACCAAACCCCGGTGTCCTGCTACATATATTTTGGAATCTTTATTCATGCTTTGATATCACTATTTTAAAATTCGTTACGCGGATTTATCCGGGTTATCACAGATTGT
>CAYNMH010000072.1:0-18773 GCA_964398145.1 uncultured Flavimarina sp.
CAGCACAATGGTTTAATGTAAAGGATGCACCAGGTCTTATTTTTGATCATAATGAGATGGTTAAAAAAGCTATTTTGAGGTTGCGTCGCAGGGCTGCCACCAAACCCATAGGGTTTGAACTTCTGCCCGAGAAATTTACTATGCTGCAATTACAAAAACTCTATGAATCAATTCTTGATGAGGAACTTGATAAGCGCAATTTCATTAATAAAGTGAATGCTCTGGATATTCTGGTTAAACTGGAAGAAAAAGATATGACCTCTTCGCGTAAAGGCTCTTATTTGTATCAGTTCGATAAAGATAAGTACGACCAAAAAATAGAAGAAGGTTTTACTTTCAAACTTTAAATCTGCAAAGAACAAAATGCTAAAAATATTTAGACTTCCTTAACAGAATTGAAGTCATATTGATTCATTTCATAATTTACTGCCAATTTTAAAGCTTTTGTATAAGATTTAGGCCATTCTATTGAACAAAAAATTAAATTTGAATGTTGTTCGGTCTAAAGCTAATTATGGATGCAGTAAAATCTACTTTCAGTATAAAAGATTTAGAGTGTTTTGGAGGAGTTAAGGCGCACACCATACGTATGTGGGAGCGCAGGTATAACTTGTTAGAACCGAAACGCACCCCTACAAATATCCGATATTACGACCTCAGCGATTTGCAAAAGTTACTCAATGTGACTTTTTTACTTCAGCATAATTATAAAATCTCTAAAATCGCCGAGCATAGCACTCTGGAGATTTCTACCTTAGTACAGGATACGGTGAAGAAAGAGCGTGTGGGAACAAATTATCACGCGATCAGCTCTTTTAAAATTGCGATGATGAATTTTGATCATCACCTGTTTACCAAAACCTATAATTCACTTGCCGAAAAAATGGATTTTCGGAAGATTTTTTTACAGGTATTCATTCCATTATTAGAGGAAATAGGGTTATTGTGGCAATCCAATGCCATCAATCCTGCTCACGAGCATTTTATTTCTAATCTCATCAGGCTAAAAATGCAGGTGAAGATTGAGCAATTTCATACGAATCAGGCTTTAAATCCTTCAAAAACATTTGTCTTGTTTTTACCGGAAAATGAAATTCACGATTTAGGTCTCATTTTTATACACTATGAAATTGCGGCTAAGGGTTATAAATGCATTTATCTGGGTCAAAGCATCCAGACCGAAAGCTTAAAATACCTCGCCACAACCTTACCTAATATTAATTTTGTGAGTTACCTTACCATCAATAATAGTGGTAAAAGTATTCAGCAATTTGCTCGTGAATTCAATGAGGATGTAGAAAATGATCGAACGCCTCTATACTTACTAGGTCGCCTCATTCAGGAAGAAAAACAGGAAGATATGCCGCCTAATGTTAAACTTGTAAAAACCGTTGAAGCCTTTCAGGCACTATTAACTTAAGACTAATCTATGTCCAAAAAAATTGTTGTTCTGGGTTCGGGATTTTCTGCCCTTGCTGCCTCTTCTTATCTGGCAAAAGCAGGTCATGAGGTTCATGTTTATGAAAAAAATAGTTCGGCAGGAGGTCGTGCCAGGCAATTAAAACGGGACGGCTTTACTTTTGACATGGGACCTTCCTGGTACTGGATGCCCGATGTTTTTGAACGCTTTTTTAATGATTTTGGTAAGTCGGCTTCTGACTATTATACTTTAGAAAAACTGGCCCCGGCCTACCGGGTGTATTTTGGACAGGGAGATTATATCACTATCGCAGACACCCTGGATAAAATCAAAATAACTTTTGAAAATGAAGAACCGGGAAGCGGCGCAAAGCTTCAGCGATTTATTGACGAGGCCGGTAAAAATTATGAGGTTGCTATTAAAGATTTAGTATACCGGCCGGGTGTTTCGCCTCTTGAGCTGGTAACACCGGCGACAATTAAGAAAATCGGCAGTTTTTTTAGTACGATTAGCAAGGACGTTCGTAAATCGTTTAAAAATCCCAGACTGAGACAGATTCTAGAATTCCCGGTACTTTTTTTAGGGGCAAAACCGCAGGACACACCGTCTTTTTACAGCTTTATGAATTATGCCGATTTTGGGATAGGTACCTTTCATCCCAAAACGGGAATGCACGCCGTTGTGGAAGCAATGACTAGTCTGGCGGAAGAATTGGGTGTTCAGTTTCATTTTGATGCAGAAGTTACCCGTATCCGAACCCAGGGAAATAAAGCCGTTGGGATCGACGTCAATAATAAATCTATTGAGGCAGATATTGTCTTAAGTGGTGCAGATTACCATCATACCGAAACCCTTCTGCCTCAAAAATTGAGACAATATTCTGAAAAATACTGGGACAGCCGGGTGTTTGCACCTTCTTCCCTATTGTTTTATGTAGGTTTTGATAAAAAAGTAGAGCACGTAAATCATCATACTTTATTTTTTGATGTAGATTTTGAAAAACACGCCCGGGAAATCTACGATGAGCCGGAGTGGCCCGATGAACCTCTCTTCTATGCTAATTTTCCATCAAAAACAGATCCTACAATGGCTCCTGAGGGAAAAGAAGCAGGGTTTTTCCTGATTCCGCTGGCACCGGGACTTTATGATTCTCAGGAATTGCGCGACAAGTATTTCGCTATTATTCTCAATCGACTTGAAAAGATCACCGGTCAAAAGCTTAAAAAAAATATTATATTTAAAGAGTCTTTTTGTGTAAATGATTTTGTGGAAGCCTATCATTCTTATAAAGGAAATGCATATGGTATGGCTAACACTTTGCTCCAGACGGCATTTTTAAGACCTAAATTAAAAAGTAAAAAAGTTGCTAATTTATATTTTACCGGTCAACTAACCGTCCCGGGTCCCGGAGTTCCGCCTGCTCTAATTTCAGGAAAACTCACAGCGGGATTAATTTCCAAAAAAGATTAACTGAAAAAGAATGAAACAAATTTTTGACAACGTGTCCCTCGCCTGTTCAGAAACCGTTACGCGTTCCTACAGTACGTCGTTCTCAACGGCGACCCGTATGCTGGCACCCAGTATTCGCAAAGACATACACAATATTTATGGCTTTGTTAGATTTGCAGATGAGATCGTAGACACTTTTCACGATTATGACAAAGAAACGCTTTTCAAACGCTTCGAAATTGATCTTGAAAACGCATTAAATGATCGTATAAGCCTTAACCCCATTCTTAATTCCTTCCAGAATACCTATCACAAGTATGGGATTGAAAAACACCTGGTTGATTCGTTTATGAACAGTATGCGCCTTGACCTCAGCAAGAGCAAATACCTGACCGAGGAAGAGTATAAAAATTACATTTATGGCTCTGCAGATGTGGTGGGCCTTATGTGTCTCACCGTTTTTGTAAATGGAGATCGCAGGAAGTATGATGAATTAAAAGATTGTGCTATGAGCCTGGGCTCGGCCTTTCAAAAAGTAAATTTTCTCAGGGATCTCAAAGCTGATCATGAAGAGTTGAGCCGTACTTATTTTCCCAACACAAATCTGAATGAGCTTGACGAAAGCTCAAAAAAACGCATTATAGCCGAAATTGAAGAAGATTTTGCCAGAGGTTTGGCAGGGATTTGTAAATTGCCTGTCGAAGCTAAATTTGGGGTTTATACGGCTTATCGCTATTATAAAAAGTTGCTTAGTAAGCTGAAAAACACACCCTCTCTCGAAATTAAAAATGCGCGTATCAGAGTTCCTAATTACGTCAAAGCTTCACTCTTAGCGCGCAGCTATGTAAAATACAGATTAAACCTAATTTAACATGCAGGCAGTTCTTTGGATAGTGGTTTTTCTACTTACTTTTCTGGTGATGGAATTTATGGCGTGGGCAACTCACAAGTATGTAATGCACGGCTTTTTGTGGGTTTTACACCGCGACCATCATCATAAAGACCATGGCTCATGGTGGGAGCGTAATGACTTTTTCTTTATTTTTTATGCGCTCGTAAGTATAGGGTGCTTTCTGCTATGGCAATATGAAAATGTCTGGATAGGTCTGCCCATAGGTCTGGGAATCTTCGCTTACGGCATTGCATATTTTATGGTACACGATATTTTTATACATCAGCGGTTTAAGATGTTTAGAAATGCCAATAACTGGTACGCAAAAGGAATTCGCAGAGCACATAAAATACATCATAAACACCTGGGTAAGGAAGACGGCGAATGCTTCGGGATGCTGGCACCTCCGCTTAAATATTTCAAAAAATAAATGAGTTTTCTCACGGCATACTGGAAGAAGTTATGTTTTGCCAATTATGCAATCGATCCCAAAATTTTAGAACCTTACGTCCCACCCCATACCGAGCTCGATTTTTTTGAAGGAACCTGTTATGTAAGTCTGGTGGGTTTTCTGTTTGACGATGTAAAGCTAAAAGGTATTCCAATTCCTTTTCACCGCAGTTTTGAAGAAATAAACCTGAGATTTTATGTGCGTTATAAAGAGGGTAAAACCTGGAAAAGAGGTACGGTCTTTATTTCTGAAATCGTAAGTAAACCGGCTATCGCTTGGGTTGCAAACACATTATATAATGAAAAATACAGCGTGCATAAAATGCATTTTAAGCACGATCTCACCAGCGAAGAAAACTTTTTTAGCTACGGAATACATGTTGACGAACACTGGAATTTAATGCAGGTCGCCACAACTCCTGTGGCAAAACCCTACAAGCCGGATGGCATTACAGCTTTTATTACCGAACATTTTTGGGGGTACAGTAAAAAGTCTGACTCCCAGAGTTGGGAATATGAAGTTAAGCATCCCTTATGGAAAAGCTATGACGTTTTAGATTATGAAATCGTTTTCGATTTTGGAAGGTTTTACGGTGCTGAATTTGACCACCTCTCAACCCGAGACCCAGACCATATACAATGTATGGACGGCTCTCCAATAAGTATCGAGGGAAAACATCTGCTGAAGGGTTAATTTTTTGAACTACAAAATAAGAACCGTAAAACGATAATCCAGCGGATCTAGAGCCTCAAATAAAGTCGGAACTAAATCTGCTCCATATTCTTCATAAAATTCTGAAAAGTTAAATATGCGTTCCTGCAGGTTTTGATCTGGGAATAACTCATCCTGAATATGCGTAAAACGCTTCACGTGATCGCTCAGTTTACGCTTTTGCGCTTTAAGCAAACGATGCTCCAAATTATCCAATCCTTTTAATTGCTTTACTTCCTGTGCCTTTACTGCACCTAAAAATGATTTATCGGTTTGCTCTGCAAGTGTATATAAGTGCTCAAACTGCTTTACTAAATGCTTTTTCTGGTCGCTAAAATCAATATCTATATTGGATATTTTTCTGATTTTGCGATTGACAAGGTCATTTTGAGCCAAAAATAAATCTTCCAGACTTATGTCGAGTTTCTCTAATTTTTTCTGTTGTTTTTGTGTAATTAAAAGTGCCGAATTGCGCAACATCAATAAGGGAAATGTAACCCCAACCGCATCAAAATAAGCCTTCAGCTCCAGCCAGTATGCGATTTCCCCTCCGCCACCTATGTAAGCCAGGTTAGGCAAAATCACTTCCTGATACAAAGGTCTCATAATCACATTAGGACTAAATGCTTCCGGAGTAGTTTCCAACTTTTCTAAGAATTCAGCCTCAGAAAATTCCAGTTCGGTGTCGTTTACAAAGTATTTCTCATCCTGCTTAATAATACGCTCCCGTAAACCTTCCGCCAGATAAAACAAGTTGATCTCCCGTGCATTAACCTGCACCGTATATCCTGATTTCTCCAGCTTTTCAGCCTGAGCGCTCACGTGTTTATAAGCCTCCTGTTCCTGTAATTCCCGCTTCACATAAGGCGCAAAAAGCCTCTTTAATTTGCGGTCATCTCCATCAATGATTACTAAACCTTCAGCTCCAAAAAGTTTATTTGCCAAATACCGCGTTGCTTCCGTAAGGGTATCGTGCTTCAGGTAAGATTCTTCAAACAGGCTGCTAATTTCGCGGGCAATACGTGTAGTACCCAATTCTGCTTTAACCAGGTCGTAAACAGCCTGGAGACCTTTGGTTTTTAATGCCCCAACGGCACCCAGGTCATTATCTGAGATATCCTCGCGGTTCCATTGTATTTTTTTTCCGTGAAGCCTAAAATAATTAATCTCCTCAAAATCGTGATCCTCGGTAGCCATCCAGTAAACCGGCACAAAATGATAATCGGGATAGGTGTTTTTCAGCTTTCGCGAAAGCGCGATAGTACTGATGATTTTATAAAGAAAATAAAGCGGCCCCGTAAATAAATTGAGTTGGTGCCCCGTAGTTACAGTGTACGTATTGGGCTGCGCCAAAAGATCAAGTGCCTCCTGGGTTTGTTCCGTCAGGTTTACGGCTTTATATTGATTTCGCAAAGCGGAGACTAGCGTACTGCGGTTTTCTGCAGAGAAATCTTTAGTGTCAATCTGTTTTTTAAAACCCTCAAGATCCGGAAAATTCCCATAAAAATCAGAAAGTTGAGCCTTCTGATCCAGATAATCACAAATAAGTTTTGAATAGTAACCGGTTTCTTGATACGGAATTTTATGCGTGGACATGGACTAATTTTTCAGGGTAAAATACTTAGAAAAGAGCTTTACAGCCCACAAATTTACGTTAATTCACAGAGATGACTTCGGTGTAATTTTAGTAGTTTTAGACCTCCAAAATTATACACCTGATGATTCGATTTTTTTTTCTGCTTATTGCGTTCTCGGCCTCCACACTTTTAGCTCAACAGGTTCAAAGTCCGGCCGAGTTTCTAGGTTATGAAATAGGTACCGAATTTACACGCCACGCCAATGTAGTTGCCTATTTTAATCACGTTGCCTCCCAATCTGACTGGGTCACCTACCAGGAATATGGCAAGACCAATGAACGCAGACCACTTACCTATGCGGTGATTTCTACCCCCGAAAACCTGGCGAATATAGAAAGCATTCGTACCAATCAATTAAAAAATGCAGGAATAGAGACCGGTTCTGCCTCTCCTGATAAAGCGATTGTTTGGCTTAGCTATAACGTACACGGCAACGAGGCCAGCAGTACAGAGGCTTCTATGCTTACGCTCTATGATTTGATAACCACTAAAAAAGAGTGGCTTAACAATACGGTAGTCATTATAGACCCTTGCGTAAATCCGGATGGAAGGGATCGCTATGCCAACTGGTACAATCAGGTGAAAGCAACACCTTACAGCACCAATCCCGATGCCATTGAACATAACGAACCATGGCCGGGAGGAAGACCTAACCATTACTTATTTGACCTCAATCGCGACTGGGCCTGGGCAACACAGGTAGAAACCCGGCAGCGTCTGAAAGTTTATAACCAATGGATGCCTCACATTCATGTGGACTTTCACGAACAGGGTATAAATCAACCGTATTATTTTGCGCCGGCCGCAGAACCTTTTCACGATATCATAACACCATTTCAGAGAGAGTTTCAAACGCAAATTGGCTCGAATCACGCAAAATATTTTGATAAGAATGGCTGGCTGTTTTTCACCCGTGAACGATTTGACCTGCTTTATCCCAGTTATGGAGATACGTATCCCACCTATACCGGTGCGATAGGCATGACTTATGAACAGGCCGGGAATGGTGATGCTGGCCTGGGCATTGAGACTGCCGATGGTGCTGTTCTTACCCTTGTTGATCGTGTGCAGCATCACTTTACCACAGGACTCTCTACGGTTGAAATAGCCGCTCAAAATGTTGAAAAACTCAATACAGAATTTAAAAAATACTACAGTTCACCCGGAGTTACGTATAAAAGTTTCACGCTCACCGGTGAGGCAGATCACCTGAGAGCTTTGGCCGATTTACTGGATGTTCATGGCATCGCCTATACGTTTACAGGAACAGGTAAAGCAAGCGGATATAATTATACCGATCAAAAAAATGGGAATCTATCTTACGAGCAGGCTCTCGTGGTGAGCACAGATCAGCCGAAAGGGAAATTGGTCCACGTACTTCTGGAGCCCAAAGCTGCTCTTTCTACTCCATTAACCTATGATATTACAGCGTGGAGCCTACCTTACGCCTATGGTCTTGATGCTGTTGCGAGTAATTCTGCCGGCTCGTCTACTTCAGACTCAAGGGTAAACGCAGTATCGAATACGGTCAATATCAATGCTGCCGGCTACATTGCCAAGTGGAGCAGTATGAACGATGCACGCTTTCTGACCGCTTTGCTAAAGGAAAACATCAAAGTGCGCTTTAGCGAAAAAGCTTTCCGGCTTGAGAATAAAGACTATCCTGCCGGAAGCCTGATTATCACACGTAGTGACAATTGGAATACTGCTGAATTCGATCAAAAGCTTGTAAAAATTGCAAATCAATTTCAGCGCAGTCTAAGCCCTACAGCTACCAGTTTTGCAAGTGCAGGTCCCGACTTTGGCTCACCAGACATTAAGTTGATCAATAAGGAGCGAATAGCCGTAATTACCGGTGAGCAAACCAGTTCACTTAGTTATGGAGCAACCTGGCATTTCTTTGAAAAACAATTAAATTATCCGGTTACTTCAATTCGCGCAGATGAGTTAGACCGTGTGAACCTCAATGATTATGATGTGCTGGTTTTACCAGACGGAAGGTATTCTCTCTCCGACGGAACGCTATCAAACATAAGAAGCTGGGTTCGTTCCGGTGGAAATCTCGTAGCTATACGGGGAGCTTTAAGAGCATTTGCAGACCGGGAGGGTTTCAACTTAAAAAAGGCTGAAGCTCCTGATAAAAACAATAAAGATTCGATAGCTGCAAAACTCATTCCTTACAAAGACCGGGAGATGGAAAGCTCTAAAAACCTGATAAGCGGAAGCATTTTTGAAACTAAAGTTGATAACTCACATCCCTTAGCTTTTGGCTACGGCGACACGTATTACAGTCTTAAAATTGGAGATGATGCTTACGCCCTGCTTGAGGATGGTTATAATGTGGCCTACCTGGGTGAGGAACCTCAAAGCGTATCTGGTTTTGCTGGGGATGCAGCTCTTGCTGGTTTAAAAAATTCGTTGATCTTCGGGCAGGAAACTATGGGGCGAGGCAGTATGATTTATCTTGCTGACGATCCTTTATTCCGGGCTTTTTGGGAAAACGGAAAACTCTTTTTTGTCAACGCTCTATTCCTCGCAAATCCTTCACCTTATACAAATTAGACCTATTTTGAATTTTATAGAATTAAAAATTATTGAAAGTATTATACTGCTGGCTATCCTGCTTCTCGTGCGCTATGCGGTTTCCAAATTAATTGTAAGACGTTATATACGGGCAAATTTTGACATTACCCGCAAGCAGATTACTATTAAGGTACTTAACATTCTCTTTTTTGTGGTATTAGGATTCTCTCTTACTATGATCTGGGGTCTTGACAGTAATGATGTTATTGCAGGTATTGGCTCTGTAGTTACCATTCTGGGTGTTGCTTTCTTTGCACAATGGTCGCTGCTGAGTAACATCACATCGGGTCTTATCCTCTTTTTTAATCATCCGCTTAAAATAGGGGATTATGTTGAAATCGTAGATAAAGATTTCCCCATGTCCGGGCGTGTAGAAAACATCACACTTTTCTTTCTGCATCTGCGAAATATTGACAATCACGTTTATACCCTTGCAAACACAATTGTTACTCAAAAAACCATGCGTATTATGAAACCGGATGAGTTTTTTGAAGAAAATAAACCCGAAGACGACGACGGTGAAGCCAACCGATCTCAAATTGAAGATTAACTCCTACGCATACATAAATCATGAAAAAAATACTACTATTCTTCTTTGCATCTTCTATCGTAATAGCCTGCAAAACCGAATCGAAACCGCAAAATAGCCAGGCCGACTATAAGGTCGAGTATGACTCTTACACGCTAGACAACGGGCTTACCGTAATTCTCCATAAAGACACATCAGATCCTGTGGTAGCCGTAGCACTTACCGCCCACGTGGGTTCAGCCCGTGAAAAAGAAGGGCGCACCGGCTTTGCTCATCTTTTTGAACACCTGCTCTTTTTAGAGTCTGAAAATCTGGGTAAAGGTGGTCTCGATAAGCTGAGTGCGCGTGTGGGAGGTAGCGGGGCCAATGGTTCTACCAATCGGGATCGTACCAATTACTTTCAGACTGTTCCCAGTGATGCGTTAGAAAAAATGTTATGGGCCGAAGCAGACAAGCTTGGGTATTTTATCAATACCGTTACCGAGCCAGTTTTGGCTAAAGAAAAACAAGTGGTAAAAAATGAAAAGCGTCAAAGCTACGATAACCGTCCCTACGGCCATGAACGCTATGTGATTCATAAAAACCTGTATCCGGCAGACCATCCGTATAACTGGCAGGTTATCGGTTCTCTGGAGGATTTGCAAAATGCAACCCTGGCTGATGTAAAAGAGTTTTACAACCGCTGGTATGTTCCAAACAATGTAACGCTTAGTATTGCCGGGGATTTTAATACGGCACAGGTTAAGCAATGGGTTGAAAAATATTTTGGGGAAATCCCACGGGGAGCGGAAATAACCTCCCTTGAAGAGCGCATACCCAACCTTACGGAAACTAAAAACCTGTATTACGAGGATAATTTTGCCCGTTTATCACAACTTACTATGACATGGCCCGCGCCGGTTGAATATTCAAAAGACAGTTACGCGCTCAGTGTCTTAACCACCTACCTTTCTGAAGGTAAAAAAGCTCCGCTAAATGCCATTTTAGTGGATACCCTTCAATTGGCGACTAATCCGTCAATGCGGTATTCCGGTTCTGAACTTGCCGGTGAAGTCAGCCTTAGCGTGCGCGCTAATGCCGGTGTTGATCTCGATTCGGTTTACAGCGGTATTGAGAATGCGTTTTCACTTTTTGAAACTAAGGGTATTTCTGCACAGGATTTAGAACGCATCAAAGCCACTCAGGAAACCCGCTTTTATAATGGCTTAAGCAGTGTACTGGGCAAAGGCTTTCAGCTGGCTCAATATCAGATTTTTGCAGGAAATCCCGGTTATATCAATGAGGATATCCAATACATTCAAGCTGTGACCGCAGAAGACGTGATGAGCGCCTATACTAAATACATCAAGGGTAAAAACTATGTAGTCACCAGTTTTGTACCGAGAGGGGAAGCGGGGTTGGCTCTGGCAGAAGCTCAGCCCGCAGAAGTGGTAGAGGAACAGATCGTAAATGGCGCAGAAGAAAGCTTTGACCCTTCTCTTGCAGCAGAATATGAACGTACGCTTTCTTCCTTCGACCGAACTGTGGAACCGCCTTATGGCAATTCTCCTGAATTGCAGGTACCCGATGTTTGGGAGCAAAAACTGAAAAACGGAATGGAAGTTTTTGGTATTGAAAACAACGAAGTCCCGCTGATTAATTTTGCATTTACTATTAAAGGAGGTCAACTTACCGAACCTGAAAATCAAACCGGCGTTGCAAACCTTACGGCTGCGATGCTTACTAAAGGTACGGCTCTAAAAACCACAGCCGCTCTTGAAGAAGCTTTAGATTTATTGGGAGCATCGGTTTACGTTTTTGCAGGACAACAGGAAATTACGCTGAGAGGCACTACCCTGGCCCGAAATTTTGATCAAACAATGGCTTTAGTCTCTGAAATGATCCTGAAACCACGCTGGGATGTTTCTGAATTTGAATTGCAAAAGAAGGAAGTACTGACCCGTCTTGAACAACAAAAAGCAGATCCGGGAAGCATTGCTGATCTCGCTTTCGCGAAAGCGATATATGGAAAAGATCACGTATTTGCCAGAAACAGACTAGGCACCATCCAGTCAATTGAAGCCCTAAAGCTGGAAGATTTAAAATCATACTATTCAAATCTGGTCCCCAATCTGACCAGTGCAGAATTTGTAGGCTCTTTAGGAGAAACGCAAATTAGTGCGGCCCTTGAAGAACTCGAAAATAGCTGGAAATCTAAAGAAATCGCAATTCCCACACCCCAATTTCCGGATCAGCCTCAAAACCCGATGGTATATTTTCTGGATGTACCAGATGCAAAACAATCACAACTCCGATTTGGTTTTGTCGCTCTGGCCGCTACAGATGCCGACTATTTACCAGCCGAAATGATGAATTACCGTCTGGGAGGCGGTGGTTTTGCCAGTGAGCTTACTCAGATGTTACGGGAAACTAAAGGCTATACGTATGGTATTCGTTCCCGGTTTGAAGGTAATGCCCTGCCCGGTCCCTTTTTGGTGACCAGCGGTGTGCGCAGCAATGTAACTGCTGAAAGCACAAAGCTCGTTCGGGAGATTATGGCTAATTACGCAGGTGATTTTGATGAAAGTGATCTGGAACTTACCAAGGGATATTTTTTGAAAAGTGCAGCACGCAGTTTTGAAACGCCTGCAGCCAAACTCAATTATTTAGGCGAAATTGCTACGCTCAATTTTGAGCCCGACTATATGTTGAAGCAGCAGGAGATCATGAAAACAATCAGTCTTGATAAAATCAAGTCTCTCGCAAACACCTATGCAGATCCTGACAAGATGATTTATGTAATTGTAGGCGATGCTAAAACCCAATTACAAAAAGTGAAAGAACTGGGTCTTGACCTTCAACTCGTTACAGAAAATCTGGAGCCCCAGCAAGCTTTGAAAAAATAAGGTTCAGAAATTTCTTTATTTGAAAACTATTATTGTAGTTTTATAACTACTCTAATAGTTTTCTATTTTATGAGAGGTTTTATCCTTGTGTTTCTAGTGTTCATTTCGTTTTCCGGATGGTCACAAAGTAAATTAACCGGCTATGTGTATAGTGCCAAAGACTCTACTGCGCTCGCAGATGTTTCCATATACTTTGATGGCACTACTTTAGGAACAATTACTAATCAAAAAGGCCACTATTCCATTGCTGTTGAGGACGGCATTAAAAGTGCGCTGGTGATTAGTATGCTGGGTTATAATGCCGTTTATATAAGTAATTATCAGAAGGGTGGAGAATTGCCGCCGGTCTATTTAACGGAAAGTACCGAACAACTGGGTGAAGTCTATCTGGAAACTGATCCCTGGTCGCGTGAACATAAACTACGGGAATTTAAAAGGGAATTTCTCGGAAAAACCCTCGAGGCTCAAAAGGTGAGCATACTCAATCAGGAAGATATAAAACTGCATTACAGTCCATCTAAAAACAGGCTTACAGCCTGGGCCACTAAACCTATAAAGATTAAAAACAACTATCTGGGATATATAATTGAGTATGAACTGGGTGATTTTTATGCAGACTATGAAAAAAGTCTTACTTCCAGCCTTAATCTGGTTTATATGGTTTATTATGAAGGCACGAGTTTTTTCAGGGAATCTAAATCTAAAGTCCCGCGTCGATTTAGAAAACACCGTGAAGAAGCCTATGAAGGCTCAACGTTGCATTTTATGAGATCGCTGGCCAATCAAAAACTTCATGAAAACGGTTTCCGGATTTTTCACAAAAGCTTTGAAACTCCTCCTTACCAGTATTTCAAAATACAGCAGGGCGAGGAGCGGGTTTATATAGAACAAACAGCCGAAAAACTTTCGATCTTATTTGATAACGAAGAGCAGTCGAATATTACTGCTAAAAGACCATTTACTATTGACGCCTTTGGAAATCACTACCCACCTTCTGCCATTATAATAGGCGGAGCGATGGGAACCCGACGTATCGCTACGATGCTTCCGCTGAATTATAAGCTTTAGAAGTTAGGCATTAACCGGTTCAGCATACAAATCAAAATCTTCGGCATCGGTGATTTTTACACGGGTGAATTCGCCGGTTTTGAGGTAATGTTTTGTGGCATCTATCAGTACTTCATTATCCACATCTGGAGAATCAAATTCCGTTCGACCCACGTAATAATTGCCTTCCTTCCGGTCTATAACTATTCTAAACTCCTTCCCTATTTTCTCCTGATTCAATTCCCAACTAATTTGCGACTGAATCGCCATAATCTCGTTAGCACGCTCCATCTTCACCTCTTCCGGCACATCATCTTCCAGATTATAGGCGTGGGTATTTTCTTCGTGAGAATAGGTAAAACAACCCAAACGCTCAAAACGCATTTCTTTTACCCAATCACGCAGCAACTCAAAATCTTCCTGGGTTTCACCGGGATATCCCACAATGAGAGTAGTGCGAATTGCCATTTTAGGAACTTTCTTCCGGAAAGTTTTTAACAATGAATTGGTCTTTTCGTAGGTGGTTCCGCGACGCATAGACTTCAGCAATTTAGTCGAAATATGCTGTAAGGGGATGTCAATATAATTGCACACTTTAGGCTGCTCAAGCATTACATCAAGTACATCTACAGGGAAGCCGGTAGGAAACGCATAATGTAGGCGTATCCACTCGATACCTTCAACCTTCACCAATTCTCGCAGTAGTTTTGCAAGCGCCCGTTCCTTATACAGGTCGAGCCCGTAATACGTAAGATCCTGAGCGATTAGAATAAGCTCCTTAATTCCGTTTGCAGCTAGTTTTTCTGCTTCGGTAACCAGATTTTCAATGGGTGTACTTTTATGTCCGCCACGCATTAAAGGAATAGCGCAAAACGAACACGGACGGTCGCAACCTTCTGCTATTTTTAAATACGCATAATTTTTAGGCGTTGTCGTTAAGCGTTCGCCAACGAGTTCATGCTTGTAATCTGCACCCAAAGCTTTCAGCAATCCCGGAAGCTCAGTAGTCCCAAAATACTGATCCACATTAGGAATTTCCTTTTGCAAATCAGGCTTATAACGTTCCGAAAGGCAACCGGTAACAAATACCTTATCCACCAGGCCCCCTTCCTTTTTCTGAACGTATTCCAGGATGGTGTTTACTGATTCTTCTTTGGCATTTGCGATAAAACCGCAAGTGTTAATCACCACCACATTGCCTTCCTCTTCGTGTACAACTTCTTTATTATTGGCGCGTAATTGCCCCATCAATACTTCGCTGTCGTAAACGTTTTTAGAGCAACCCAGAGTTACCACGTTTATTTTGTTCTTCTTAAGGGTTTTAGTACGCATAAAGCTCTTTATTTCGGGGCGCAAAGATACGGTAAATCTTACAATTTAAAGCCGTGTTATGGCGTTATCCCAAATGGGATAATTTATTGAAAAACGAGATAAATTGCGTTGTATCTTTTAAAGCCTAAAACATCTTCTTATGAAAGCAATAGCTATAGTTGTACTCTTAGTTCTATGCGGGTCATGTTCCAAAGAAACTGAGGATACGGTCGATTTATATCTTGAAGATCAGCTTTACTTCCCGCCGCTTTCTGCTTCGGTTTGGGAAACAGCCGAGCCTGGTGATTTAGGATGGAATACTGCTGCATTAACCGATTTAGAGACGTTTCTGACAAGTACAAATACCGAAGCCTTTATCATTCTGGAAAACGGAAAAATAGCTTTTGAAGCTTACTACAACGGAAAAACCGCAATCGATTTGTTCCCCTGGAACTCCGCCGGAAAAACCCTGACTGCTTTTACGGTTGGTCTTGCCGAGCAAAAAGGACTCTTAGGTTTAGACGATAAAACAACCGATTATCTGGGAACAGGATGGACAGTAATGACGGAAACTCAGGAGGATGCCATACAAATTAAGAATATGCTTACTATGACTTCCGGAGGTGACTATACCCAGGGTAACGTTTTCTGTTATGATCCTGAATGTCTTTCCTACAAAACAGCACCGGGAACGGAATGGTATTATTACAATGCCTACTACTCTTTGTTACAACCAGTACTTGAAGAAGCTGCTCCAAACGGTTTTGAATCTTTTTTTAAGACAGAGCTAAAAGATAAAATAGGAATGGACGGGCGCTGGATTAGCCTTGGTTACAATACCATTTATTTCAGTACGGCCCGCAGTATGGCACGCTTTGGACTTTTCAATTTAAATAAAGGAAGCTGGGGCGAAAACAAGTTGCTGAATACTGAATACTGGAATGCGATGACGAATACTTCGCAGTCTCTTAACCTGGCTTACGGATATCTCTGGTGGTTAAATGGAAAAAACAGTTTCAAACTTCCCAGCCTTACAGAAAGCTTTACCGGAAAACTAATTCCCAATGCTCCAGATGATCTCATTGCCGGTCTGGGAGCCAATGATAAAAAACTTTATGTAATCCCCAGTCAGAACCGGGTGATTGTTCGCTTAGGTCCGGCGGCAGATGCAGAGGATTTGGGGCCTACGAGTTTTGATAATGAGTTGTGGGAGATATTGAACGAGGTATTTTGAATTTTAATCTTTGGTATATTTATTTATCATACAATCATTACAGTCACCTATCAGGTAGAGTATATCCCCTTGTAATTCAATGATTTGTTTTAAATTGTTTTCTTCATAAATAATCATTTCTCTAATTTCATTAAAAATAATAGACTCGCGATTTTCAATACGATACCTGGTTTCGAATTCCAGATTTCCATTCACTGTAAGTTGAAGTGAATCTTGCGTGATGTAAACTTCTTGATTAATACCTGAAGATTCAGGGGTAATTGTTTTCCCATCTATCCCCCCGGAGGATTCTTCCCATACCCAAACTCCTACAAGCTCAGTATTTTCATCTTCCGTTTTAGAACAAGAAACGCAGATCAAAGAAAAAACTAAATAATATAATACTCTCATAAGACTACTTTATAATCAGATAAATAAATACCTTAAAGGTTGCTTATCAGTAATCATTTAAATATCTATTTATTATTTCAAAAAATCGGCAGGTACTTTCCGCTTTTGCGAAATACGTTCATAAGCACACGCCAACTGAAGCAGGAGTTCTTCAGATAAGGTAGGCGCAATAAACGTAAGTCCCATCGGCTGATTGGTTTCAGAATAACCCATAGGCACCGTAATTGCAGGATATTTGGCTACTGCCGCGTAACCTGCCATATAATTATTGATAGACAATACCGCATCCAGATCATTAGCCTTCATCGGTTCATCAAAAAACTGCCTTCCGTTGCGCTCTAAGGTGTCTTTAATCGCAGTGAATTCTTCAGCAGAAGCCGAATCGGCAAGCACTCCATACAACAAACCCTGCCCGTAAGGCATACGTAGAATCGAATCGTTTTTGTTGAAAGCGGTGATATCGTTCAGATCTTTTACTGCAAGATCTTTGGCTCCATAAGCAGCAATATAGGCCGGTAAATCGTTTTGCATATCCAGATTGAGCACGCGTAGAAACTGCGGAAGATTGATGTCAGGACGCTCCAGCTTTACCAAAGTAGCACCGGCATCCCGCAATGCCTCAACCGCCTGAACGTATAAGGTATCCTCATAGCTTTTATAATAACCCAGGCGTTTTCCTTTTAGAAAGGCTTTAGCATCCAAATCTTTTAAAGGCTTTACATAATCGGTCTGTGGTGCAGCCAGTTTAACCGCCTTCTCATCGTCAGGATCAAGCCCCGTCATCGCCTGAAGCAAGATGGCGTTGTCAATCACCGAACGCGTCATAGGGCCAGGCGTGTCGAGCGTACTCGAGATAGGCACGATACCGCCGCGTGATAACAAGCCAATGGTGGGTTTAAGCCCAACAACCGAATTGGCACTGGATGGTGATAAAATCGATCCGCTGGTTTCTGATCCTACCGCAGCAACGGCAAAGTTGGCTGCCATAGACACCCCGCTCCCCGAACTGGAACCGCCGGTATCGTGAATCTTACGTCCGTATGGGTTTAGCGTTTGTCCGCCAACTGCCGAATAGCCGCTGGGGCAATCGTTACAAAAGAAATAAGCCCACTCGCTTAGATTGGCTTTTCCCAAAATCAGGGCACCCTGTTCTTTAAGTTTTTGGGTGATAAAGGCATCTTCAGCATTATTGTCCTCAAAAACCACCGCTCCAGCAGTAGTTGGCATTCCTGCTGCGTTGACGTTATCCTTTAGCAAAACCGGCATTCCGTATATGGAATAGCGATTTACAGACTCCCTTTCTGCCTGGTCCAATTCTCGCGCTTCATCCAAAACTTTGGGATTTAAAGCAATAACGGAGTTTAGCGACAGCTCGTTATTTCGGTCATACTTTTTGATTCGGCTCAAATAAAACAGAACCAACTCTTCATAAGAAAGCTTTCCACTGGCAACAGCCTCCTGAATTTCGGGTATGGATTTTTCGAAAGCAAGTGCTTTTACTTTTTCATAATCAGATTCCGAAAATTTTTCCAATGCATCTTGAAATGGTGCCCAGAGCGCTTCAGTATTTAATACTTTAGAATCGAGCACGGCATACTCGCGTTCTTTGACGGTGGTGTCTTTTACAGTTTCTGTAGATTCCTCAACCGTTGATGCAGATTGATTTTCTTTACACGAAAGGACAGCAAGAGCTGTGAAAACAAGTACTAGTTTTTTCATAGTCTGAAATAAATTTTCATTTAAAAATACAAAAAGGCATCTCACTTATGTGGATGCCTTTTTAATTTAGGTGATTCTGTTTTTTTAAACCCTAAAAAAAGAATCTACAAATTCAACCTTATTAAATACCTGTAAATCTTCGATACCCTCACCTACTCCAATATACTTTACGGGAATTTGAAACTGATCGCTGATACCGATAACCACGCCGCCTTTGGCAGTACCATCTAATTTCGTTACCGCCAGGGAAGTCACTTCGGTAGCAGCAGTAAACTGTTTGGCCTGCTCAAAGGCATTTTGCCCGGTAGAGCCGTCTAAAACAAGTAAAACTTCATCGGGTGCATCGGCAATCACTTTTTGCATCACCCGTTTTACCTTACTCAACTCGTTCATCAGATTTACTTTGTTGTGCAAACGTCCCGCGGTATCTAGGATCACTACATCGGCATCCATTTTTACAGCACTCTGCACGGTATCGTAAGCCACGGAAGCAGGATCACTGCCCATCTGCTGCT
>CAYNMH010000073.1:0-18468 GCA_964398145.1 uncultured Flavimarina sp.
AAAATAGCGGGGGCATGCCCCCGCTATTTTTAGTTACACACTTTATGAGATAGTGATTTTTGTTGTTTGTTTCGACTGCTTCGAAATACAATCACTACTGACCCAAATCTCCACATAGCGAAAAGAATTAGAACTGAAAACACAACAACTCCTAAAAACAATGTTTAATTTGTTCTCCAATCGAAATTACGTACTCGTCTGGTCGCTTGGTTTTATTCGAGCAGTTGATAACAAGTTTCAGTAAAAATCAATTTTAAAGTAGACCATTAGAATAATAATGAAGTTTTTCGCCTCTTTATATTTTGAGTTGTATTCTTCGAGTAAAAAAACGAATGGGGCTCCTGAAATACCCGTTTTAGGGTTTATTTCTTTCTGTCAGACTAATAATGTTCTGACCCTTTTAAATCTTTTATTCTATACTCTAAATTTTAATGTCGATTATAAAATACATCATTACTATTTTATATTTCAAATTCTTTTATATGTAACTAATTACAATTATTTTGAGACACGTAAGAATGGTGAGTTAATATTGAGAGATAAAAATATTGTAATTCTTAAGCCATATTTAATTTACTTATATATAATTGTTTCAGTTTTTCTAACAGGATTAACTTATTACATTTTAAGAAAATACTGAATGAAAGAAATGAAAAGTTAAGGGAACATAGGAATAGATGACATAAGGTATATTAAAATTGCAAGTTTCAGCTAAACCAATATAATTGACTCGCTCGTTAGCTTCTAATTTTCCTTCGGGAAATTCTTACACGTGGACCCGCAACTTGCCTAATGCAACTAAGTTACAGAAAGGTGAAACTCACTCTGACGCTAATATTGTTAATTTTAATTCTGGGCTGTAAGCAATCGGAGAAGAAATCAGTGGAATTAAATGAATACGAGCAGTATGTTTTACTGAATGAATATGTAAGCACTGATATAGCTAATGAGAAAGAATACCTTGTTAGTCTTCATCAAACCGAAGAGCTAAACAGTTGGCTTCTAAATCCGGAGTCTTACACAATTGATTCCGAAAATAATATAGAACTGAATGATGAGCTTCAAATGGAAGTAAGGAATATAGCACCCAAACCTTGGCCTGGTATTTCCAAAACAAAATGGAAAGCGGAATATTTAGAAAAATTTAGAACAATCGATGAGGATACAGTTGGGGATATATTTCAAATCAACGAACGTTACAAAACAAATATTGAAACAATTCACTACCTATCACCAATTCTATACAATTCTGATAATAATCTTGCATTAGTTGTAGATAAACCAATATTAATTGATGATTGGCAATGCGAGCCTAGAGCATACTATTATCTTTATCTAAAAGATGGTAGTGAATGGCAAAGCTTAAAAAAATATGGAACAGATAATATTGCCCTTATTATGGAACGGTATAAGAAAAACAGCCCAAACCTGTAACTATGCTAATGCAATTTCGGCGTTCCGAAATGCCGGGAGACCACTCACGAATCCACTCGGAATTGCTTTGGACAGTCCTAGCTTGTAAATTAACGCATATAATAATCAACAGTAATCTTAGCTTTATTACTTCATTAATGAAATACCCAATTCTGATACTATCAGTGATTTTAATTATTATTTCCTGCGATAGGACAAAGAAAAAGGAAACTATTCTATTAGCCGATCGGGAAGCTCCATTAGGTTGGGTTTACTTGAGGATTTATAATGACAAAACCTTCGAGTTCGAATCTCGCGGTTTAGAACGCAGAGGAGCTATTTATGGCGGAACTGTAGAATTAAAAAATGACACGTAATATTTTAACTATGCTGACTCCATTCCTCGAGCGGGAAATAAAGCTCTTCTCACTAATCGGTCTGTTTCATATTTTGACGGCGAGTATCCTGAAAGTTTAAAATTAAAAAAGATTAAATTTAAAGTAGAATGAAACGTCGACATCACACCTAAATAAATAGCTTGTGGCGAATAAACGGCCAACAGCAATTGGCCAACTTCAATTAAAGTATTACCTTTGATTTTCAGGCTTTTAATAAAAATACAGACTTCTGGCGAGGTCACAATCTTCCTAAGAAAACCCCCGCAAACAGCGGGGTTTTTTATTTTCCCAATTTCCGCTTACATTGTCTCCCGAATGAAATAAGCTTTATGCTATTACCCATAAAGATCTGAAATCATTTCCGCTTGGATTGTATTTCTTGAGATATTATTCAGTTTCATTCTAAATAAGCCTTAACTTAGCAGCCTAGTTAATCTAAAATGTCGTCCCCTACACCAGACCATACATCTGATTCTTTGCTCTTTATTCAATTTAAGAAAGGGAGTGAGAAAGCTTTTACGTATTATTTTGACACCTACTTTAGAGCTATAACAGGCTTTTGTGAGCAATTTATTCCTGATACCGAAACTGCACGAGGCATAGCTCAGGAAGCTTTCGTAAATCTGTGGCTCAACCGCAAAAAAATAGAAAAGCCCGGTGGAATTCCTTCCTTTTTATATACTGCAGCACGCTCTAAATGCCTGAATGAACTCAAACACCTCAAAGTGGTGCGTAAATATGAAAACGAAACACTGGCTTTAAAAGAACAGGCTATTAATCTGGAAGTGCTTCAGGCTTTAGAAAATGACAGTTTGAGCTTTCAGGAATTAGACCAAACCATCAATCGCTTTATTGAAGAATTGCCAGAACAAACCCGGCAAATTTTTAAAATGAAGCGCTTTCAGCACAAAAAAAATTTAGAAATCGCAGAAGAACTGAATATTTCTGTAAAAACTGTGGAAGCCCATATGACACGCGCACTTAGCATTCTTAGAGAAGGTCTTTCCGAGTATTTTCCGGCGCTAATTTTAGGACTGATTTCGCAGCTTTCTTAAAAAAATCCCAATTTAACATAGGGTATGTTGATTTTGAGTTGTACGTATATAAAAGCACCTTATAAACGCAATGAATTCAACAATTCTCTACAAATACTTCAACCATCAGGCTTCAGAAGAAGAGGTAGCGCTCTTATTTAAGTGGATTGAAGAAAGTCCCGATCACAAACGGAAATTTATAAGACTAAAGGCTGCCTATGCGATGGCGACTTCGGCTGAAATTGAACAGGTAGAACTGGATCGCAGACGCTCTGAAATTAAACTTCCCAAAAATCAATTTAAACCCTGGCGTTATGCAGCGATCTTTATACTGATGCTTGCTGTGGGAAGTTTTTGGTACACCTTTACCAATTCAAAGGAGGTGAGTCAGGAGCCGCTTGTTTTGGAAATTAATGATTCTCACGAGATCATAAATCTGGAGGAGGTAACGGTAATTAATTCAACAGAAGGCACTCCACTTGCCAGATTTTCCGGCGATCAACTTACCTATTTGTCCCAGACCTCAACTACTGCCATCACACAACAATTTATTAAAGTACCCTATGGCAAAACGCTGAAGGTAAAATTACCCGATCAAACCCTGGTCACTTTAAATGCAGGAAGTACTCTTAAATTCCCAAGCCGGTTTGAGGGCCCTCAACGCGAAGTAACGCTAACCGGTGAAGGCTTTTTTGATGTGACTAAAAACAAAAAGCAACCCTTCAAAGTCCGGGCGCGAAACCTGAATATCGAGGTTTTAGGAACCCGGTTTAACGTACAGGCGTACCCCGAAGAAAACACGGTTCAAACCGCACTCGAGGAAGGTAGCGTTAGTCTTTCTCATACGGGGAATCCGTTAGAGCTGCTGCTATTGAGTCCGGGGGAAATGGCTACTTACCATATGGACTCGCAGGAATTAAATAAAAAGCAGGTAAATATAGAACAGAAAATTGCCTGGACGCGAGGTGAGCTTTTGCTTGATCACACCAAATTCCCGGTCCTGTTAAAAACTCTGGAGCGTCATTTCAATATAGAAGTAGTAAGCACCTATCCAGAACTTGAAAAGGAATCCTTTAGCGGAACGGTTAAACTTGATCTGGGCATCGAAGAGATACTTCAGCTCCTTCAACTTGACACCGATTTCCAGTATTCACTTGAGGAAAATGAATTAACCCTTACCAAACCCGAAACCAAGTAATTCCGCCTATGTATTTATCCTTACATTCCCTAAGACTGAGAATAGTACTTATGGTCCTGCTTTATGCAGGTCTGACATCCCAAAGTAGTAGTCTTCTCGCGCAACAGAACGAGATACAGCTCAATCTGAATAGCCCGGGCCTCGCAACCTTCATAAAGTCCATAGAATCACAAACCAGTTACCGTTTTGTGTATAATGCAGGTAAAATAGATAATACCCAGATCATTGACACCACCGTAAATGCAACCACGGTACGAAGGGCACTTGAAATCGCTTCGGCTAAATTGCCCTATACGTTTACGGTTCAAGGAGATCAAATAATCATTTTGACGACCCCAAATAAGACTGGCTCCCAGCAAGAAACCCTTGTAATTCGCGGGAAAGTTTTAGATCCTTCAGGCCTGGGACTTCCCGGTGCGACGCTTACTGTAAAAGGAACAAAGCAGGGTGTAATGACCGATGCTGATGGAAATTTCTCCATAGACCTCAACACCACAGATGTCGAAAACACGCAACTGGAAGTAAAATTTTTGGGTATGGAAACTCAAACGCTCACCGTGGCCAATCAAAGCGTTTTCAACATACAGATGCAGGAATCTCAAAACGAACTCGATCAGGTTGTTATCACCTCGTCTTACGGTACTAAAAAGCTGAAAGAAGAAGTTGTGGGGAGTATCGTAACCATTACCGATAAAGATATCCCAACCCAGCAAGCCAGTGAGAGTGTTGATAAAATGCTGGAAGGCCAGCTTGCCGGGGTTTTGGTTGAAAACACATCAGGTATAGGCGGTCCCGTTAAAATCAACATTCGAGGTCAGGGAAGTCTTTCACCGTTAGGAAATGCTTTTTTAGGTACTTCTACTCAACCCTTAATAATTATAGACGGGGTCATTATGAATGAACAGACTAATATTGATAACGACTTCTTTGATGGTGGTACTTTTAGCGAAACCATTAATAATCCTCTGGCGCAAATTTCTCCGGATGATATTGAGAGTATAAATGTTTTAAAAGATGCTGCAGCAGTAGGGGTTTATGGGGCTGATGGTGCGAACGGAGTTATACTTATTACTACCAAAAAAGGCCGGAAAGGTGCAATGCAATACAGTTTTTCTTCACAGTTGGGTATTTCGGAAGCAATCAATCAAATTAAATATCTCAATGGAAGCCAGTATACCCAGCTACGAAATGAATTTTTGCGCAACACGGGTGGAACTGCCATACCTCAAAACGGGATCAACACAAACTGGTTCGAACTGCTTAATCGTACCGGAGTTTACAACAAATACAACTTCAGTGCTTCAGGAGCTACTCAAAAGTTTAATTACCGCGCCAGTGTTACCTATCTGGATATAGACGAACCCCAAACTGGCAACGGTACAAAGCAGATAAATACAAATATCAATCTGGGGTACAGAGTTGATAAACTCAATCTCTCCTTAAGCCTATCACCCAGCTATATTCAAAATAAGCAGCCTAATATTTATTACAACTATGCCTTTGCCCCCAATCTCAGCCCCTATAATGAAGACGGAAGCTTCGCCTTTTTAGGATTAAACGGAACACCCAATCCCTTAGCCGCAGCTGCACAAAACCGAAACTTAAGTGATACCTATGGAGTTTTGGGAAGTTTCAATGTAGAATATCAACTACTCCCCGAACTGAGACTTTCCTCACTCTTTGGCGTGGATTACAAAGACAAAAAACAGGATCGCTACATTTCTGCCGCAAACGAGAGCGGCCGAACTAACGGTACATTTGAGCTTGACGGTGAAGAATACCCCAGATGGGGACGGCGCATTATAAACGAGCGCAATTCTACCCGCTGGAATTCCCAAACGCAGGCATTTTTTGAGAAACGTCTTGCTGCCCACAGCTTTGATCTCTTGGCAGGTCTTGAATTAAGCGCCGAAAAAACAGATTTGAACTATGCCTCAGGAGTGGGTTTTGTAAATCCCGAGGTTATCAACCCTATTGGCAATGCTTTGCAGGATGATGACCCTGAAACACCAGATGATGACCGCCTTGACAATCAAACCTATGCTTTCGATATTAATAACAATTCCCGGGTTTCAATCTACTCCCAGTTTAATTACAATTACGCCGGTAAATATTTTTTACTCGCCAACTTTAGAAGGGATGAGAGCTCGGTCTTTGGTTCAGACAGTAATGTGGCCTATAACGGGGGGGTTGGTTTAAGCTGGATTATTTCTAAAGAAAACTTCCTGAATGATTCAAACTGGTTAAACTTTTTGAAGTTGAAAGCAAGCTACGGTACCACCGGAAACTCAAGAATTGGTTCATACCGGGCTTTGGGTCTGTACTCTCGAACTATAAACAGTGGGTATAACGGTCTTAATGAAGCCTTTCCAGATGCAGCCCCAAACCCCAATCTGAGTTGGGAAAAAAACAACAAGTTCAACGCCGGTCTTGAAGTCAGTTTGTTTAGAAAACTGCAACTTTCTGTAGAATATTATTATGATGATCTTAAAGATCTCATTACATCAAGAGATATCCCAACCGAAAATGGTTTTGGCTCCCTTCAGTTAAACGCTGCCGAGATGTATAACAAAGGTTTTGAAGTCAGCGCTACGATGAACTGGATTAATACCGATGCTTTTAAATGGCGAACTTCGTTTAATCTGGCAACGCTTCAGAATAAAGTGACTAGTCTTGTCGGTCTGGGGAGTGATTACTCAGTAGCTGCTAATGCCTTAGCTCAAAAAGTAGGCTATAGTACCTCTGCAATCTGGGGAATCAACTGGGTAGGCATTGACCCAGCTACCGGGCGCGACCTGGTAAGTAAAGACGGGCAAATTTATGATCTGTTAACGTATCGCGAATTATTTAACCAAGATGCCTGGGAAGTTATAGGAAACAATCAGCCCGATGTTTATGGTGGTTTTAGCAATACGTTTGATTTTGGCTTTGGCCTTAGCTTAAGTATTCGCGGTTCCTATCAGGGTGGCGGGGAAGAGCTGGTTGATTACCAGTTAATATCGCAGTATAATTTTATAAACTCCAGAAATCTTTCGGCTAATGCATTTGATTACTGGCGCGGGCCGGGGGATACCGATGCCCGCTTACCGGTAGTATCAAGCACCAATCCTATCGCCGCCAACCTCTCCAGGTTTTTATACGATGCGACCTTTATCAAAATCAACAATATCAACTTAAGCTATAACGTACCTGTTGCAGGTCTTAAAGTACCTCTTGATGATCTTAGCGTTTTTGTAGATGCTTCTAATGTAGCCTACTGGTATCGAGATAAGTCACCTCAGGGTCGCAATGGCATCAGGGAGTTTAAATTTATATATCCTCAAGCCCGAACCATCTCACTGGGTTTAAGAACCCGATTCTAAAATAATGACTATGAGAACAATACTTATTAAAATAACACTACTCTTCAGCCTCCTTGGCGTAGTAGGCTGCAGTGATTTTCTAGAGCAGGAACCAGGCTCGCAGATTTCAATAACCGAACAACTTTCAACCCGGAACGGGATGCTCGAAGCGGTAACGGGTATTTATTCAGAATTGGAAGGTTTATTACGAATAGAAAATTATACAGTCTATGCAGATCTTCAGGGCGGGAATTTAAAATTTACCCCCATCCCTTCCGGAAGTAATAGAGGACAAATAACGGTCCCTCTCAATATTCAAAACGTATATAATTTTAATGACACCGCTATTGCAAGTGATCTAGATACCTTTTACGATGAGGCATACCAAATTATCAACGCGGTTAATTTACTTCTGGAAAACCTGGACGCTCCAGCAGATCTTTCGGCTTCAGATCGTGATGAGATTGAGGCCCAAATGCTGGCCATTCGTGCTTTTTCACACTTTATACTCACTCAGGTTTATGCTCAAAACAAAATTTTAGAGCAGGAAAACACTCTCGGAATTGTTTATAAAACCCGGAGTCTACAAGTGGATCTCGAATTTTTACCACGCTTAAGCCTTACGGAAACGTATACTAACATTATTGCCGATTACAACGCTGCACTTGATCTTTTTAACGGAAATCAATTACTCGAAGGTCCGGCCTTTAGCTATTTTGACGCAAACAGCACCCGTGCTCTGCTCTCCAGAGCCTACCTCAGCAATCAAAACTGGCAACTAGCCTTAGATACCGCTGAGGAAGTTATTGAAAGTTCAGGAGTACAATTAACTCCTAAGGACGACTTTATCGCTTCGTGGGAAGAACCCCTCGCTCCTATTTCTGAAACCCTGCTTGAGCTCAGTCTTGCCCGCACTGTAGAGGGTGATCTTGGAGGCTCTATATCTCAAACCTTTGGCTATACCTCTGCGAACACATATACAGATTATGTAGCTTCAGAAGATTTATTAAACACCTATGATGATCAGGATTTACGCGGGCAGCTCTTTGTAGAAGTCGAGCTGGCTGTTTTGGAAAATGATCAATTGGTCAACAAGCCGTTTTACTTCACCTCAAAGTTTCAGGGGCAACCCGGTACGCCTGTTATTAGACTCAGTGAACTGTATCTTATTGCTGCCGAAGCTGCACTGGAGTTGAATGAGATTCCTCTTACGCTAGAGTATTTAAATACCATACGAGAACGAGCAGGCCTTACAGCACTCACCGAAACGGAAAATCTTGATGAAGAAATTTTCCTGGAACGTCGCCGCGAATTCGCTTTTGAACGGCATCTGTTTTTTGACAGCAAGCGCACCGGGCGCGGCATTACCCGCAATGACGGATGCCTTTCAACAACCTGTAGTTTAGACTACCCTTCTAATTTCTTTGTATTGCCCATCCCGCAAAATAACTTAAACCTTAATGAAAATCTTGTTCAAAATGAAGGCTATTAATTATCTCTATTTTACGCTGCTCTGTCTTGCGTTTGCCTGTACTAATGATGACGTGAGTAATCAGGATCCCAAAGATTTTACCCCTTTTTTAAGGTTTAATTTTTTGGTCAATTCCAATAACGAACCGCTGGTTTATCCTCAGGTAGCTGCAAACCGTGTACCTCTTTCTGCTTACGATAACACCAGTCTTAAAACCTTGAAAATCCCGGTAGCACTGAGCTCCCGTAATTATGAGGAGACGGTAAGCGCTCAATATACTTTGCAAACCGGCTTACCGCAAACCGCTTATACCGTAACTCCTGAGCGCTTGACCTTTACGGCTTCGCAACCTACTGACACCATTTACCTCACTTTTAATGAGCGGTGGGCATCACAGGAAAGTCTGGTTTTTGAGCTAACCGAGGTTTCAGACCCGACTATACAATTGGGAAATTTGAATGCTGTAAATCCTAACAGGAGTTTAGAAATAAATCTGGGGGAGGTCGTTACAACCTATCGCTTAAATACAGGCCGAATTGATCTGAATGGTCAACTGGGAGAACAGGTAAAATTTAGAGTGGAGTTTCCTTCGGGCTATATTGCTTCAGAGATTGACGACGACAACCTGTTTAGCTTCTTAGATGGTTTTGATTACACCCTGAGCCGCTCAGATGTGCAGGAAGATTACATTGAATACACCCTGAGTCTTAACGAGTCTTTAGAAAATGATGATGTTAACTATGAATCTATACTCTCGCTATCAGCGTTAGAAAACTATGAAATTTCAGGAAACAGCAATCTGTTAGTCATAAAACCCATCAAAGCAGAACGGGATCTGGCTACTAATCCGGCTTCAAACTTTTACGATACCAGCAATCCGTTTTACTTAGCCAGAGGCGAAAACTGGCTTGATCATGATAATGATGGTGTTTGCGACTGGAGATCCTGGACGGCTTTTGCTGTGCCCGTTGTCGTTAGCGCAGACAATCCCAATGCTATTTTGGGAAGCGACAACGGCACACCAGACCCGGCAGATGATATTTATTATGATGCGTTTAAAATTGGTTTTGTATCTCCTTTAGCTGGTAGAACTACAAACCCCTTTAACTTGCAACGTTGGTTTGACAATGAATCAACTGATGCCGCTGCCTCACCAGGATTCAATATTGAAGCTGCAATAGAATTCTTTCCGGAAGGAGGCACAAGCACCACTCAGGGAACGGTTGCTGTCGTTCCGCAATTTTTAGCCATTTCCAGTCGGGATGATAAACTGTATGAGTTTGCCATCTCAGGCAGCGGTACCTACAGGCAGGTTAATGAGGATTTGTGGGAAATAAAACTCGAGCTGCGTGTTAACAATGATGAACTGTATGGAGGGACCGTAACTTCAGAATATTACATCTACAGCGACCGCGGTTATGAAGATCCTGCAGATTTACCCGGCAACTCGTGTGTTAATGAAAAAGTACTTTAAATGATTAAAACAAGCTTCCGAATAGGAATACTCGGCCTTATTTTTTTAAACCTTTCCTGCAAACACCAAAGTGAAACGCAGGAATATCAATCACTGGCAGAACTGCGCAAACTATATGCCTCTGGCGATCCTGCAATCTGGCCAAATCCCAATCTGGACAGTAGCGTTGTTGTAGGTTTTAAAGATATAGGCCACCTTCCTGAGGTACAACATCCCGAAAGCAATCCGTATTCCGAAGAAAAGGCAGATTTGGGCAAAAAATTATTCTTTGACCCGCGTTTATCCCTGAGCGGACAGATCGCCTGCGCTTCCTGTCACAATTCAGAACTGGCCTGGACCGATAACATCACCCGATCCTTTGGTCACGACCGGCAGAATGGAAAGCGCAATGCCATGACTATTATGAATGCGGCTTTTGCACACGAACTTTTTTGGGACGGAAGGGCCAAAAGCCTGGAAGATCAGGCGCGATTTCCTATTGCAGATCAGGTAGAGATGAATGAAAAACTCACTATCGCTGTTGATAAAATCGACGCGGTAGCAGGGTATAAGCCACTTTTTGAAAGCGCTTTTGGAACTGTTGAAGTGTCGCTTGAACGCATCCAAAAAGCCATTGCGACTTTTGAACGCACAATCGTAAGCCATACCAGTAAATTTGATCGCTTTATAGATAACCGGCCAGAGCTGTTCACCGATGAGGAAGTACTGGGTCTGCATTTATTTCGCACCAAAGCAAGATGCATCAATTGCCACAACACCGGTTATTTTAGTGATAACCAGTATCACAATGACGGGCAGGTATTATTTGGCACTAAAGATGAGGATTTTGGAAGATTTCATGTTACGGGCGACACGACAGACATAGGTAAATTCAGAACGCCTACTTTGCGTGAAGTAGCCCGCACGGGCCCCTGGATGCACCACGGCCACTTCCCTTCCCTCCGCGATGTGGTCGAATTTTACAATCTAGGCAACCCACAGGTCGTTCAGAAGAAATATAGAGGTACCCCAAGAGACTCTTTAATACCCGAACTATCGCCGATCCTCCAAAAACTGAATCTGAGCCGGGAGGAAATGGATGCGCTGGAAGCCTTTATGCGTACGCTTTCTTCAGGAGATACTCGAATGCGGGCACCTGAGTTACCGGAGTAAGGTTATTCTTAGTGTTTCAACTAACTTTGGCTTTCCAATACTAAAAGCCATGCGTAGAATTGCACTACTTCTCATTCTAATAGTCTCAACAGGTGTTGTCGCCCAAAACAGATCAAGAATTGACCTGGAAAAAGGATGGAAGTTTTTTAAAGGAGAGTTGAAAGCGGCCCAGGCTATAGATTATGATGATTCAAACTGGCAATCGGTTAGCGTACCTCACGATTGGGCGATCTACGGGCCTTTTGACAAGGAAATAGATAAGCAGACGGTCGCTATTACCCAAAATGGTGAAAAAGTTGCTACTGAAAAAACCGGACGTACCGGAGCCCTTCCCTTCATAGGCACGGGCTGGTATCGCAAGAGTTTTGAAATCGCTGATTTCGCAGAAGACAAAAAGGCCATTCTGCTTTTTGAAGGTGCAATGAGCGAACCTCAGGTCTACCTCAACGGAGAGAAAATTGGTGAGTGGGCTTATGGGTATGCCTATTTTTATTTTGATATTAGTGATAAGTTACGCGCGGGTAAAAATACCCTGGCTGTTCAACTATCCAATAAAGAGTTTTCTTCACGCTGGTATCCCGGCGCCGGTTTATACCGGCCGGTAAGCCTTATTATTAAAAATAAGGAGAGCATTGATCAGTGGGGAACTACTATTACCACTCCTGTAGCCACTCCGGATGTTGCTCAGGTGAATGTAAAAACCAGATTTACAGGCGAAGGGCTTCGGTTGACAACGACTCTTTTTAATGCTGAAGGTATCCAAATTGCTCACAATGAAAATGCACATTCCATTCTGAATCAATTCGAGCAAAATATAAAAGTTGAAAACCCACAATTATGGAGTCCTGAAAATCCCTATTTATATACGGCAGTTTCAAAACTTTATAAGGACGACAAACTAATAGATGAAGTTAAGACCCCATTTGGCATTCGATCCATATCCTATTCTGCGGAAAATGGCTTTCAGCTTAATGGAAAAACCCGAAAATTTAAAGGCGTCTGCCTGCATCACGATCTAGGACCGTTGGGTACTGCGGTCAACAAAGCCGCGCTGCGCCGGCAAATGCAAATTTTAAAAGACCTGGGTTGCGATGCTATTCGCAGCGCCCACAATATGCCTTCTTTTGAGCAGCTGGAACTGGCCGATGAAATGGGTTTTCTATTTCTGGCAGAAAGTTTTGATGAATGGAAAAAGCCGAAAGTTAAAAATGGCTACAATCGGTTTTTTGATGAATATGCTAAACGTGATGTTGAGAATTTGGTTCGTGCCACGCGCAATCATCCTTCTATCGTAATGTGGAGTGCGGGCAATGAAGTTCCTGATCAATACGGAAGCGAGGGTGTAAAACGAGCCAGATGGCTTCAGGATATTTTTCACAAAGAAGACCCTACCCGCCCGGTTACGGTCGGGATGGATCAGGTGAAGGCTACCATGGAGTCTGGTTTTGGTGCAATTTTAGACATTCCCGGTCTTAATTATCGGGTGCATTTATACGAAGAAGCCTATGAAAAATTTCCTCAAGGGTTTATTCTGGGTTCTGAAACCGCTTCAACAGTTAGTTCCAGAGGGATTTATAAGTTTCCGGTTGAAAAGGCGAGTATGAAAGAATATCCTGATTTTCAAAGTTCGTCTTATGATCTGGAGTATTGCAGCTGGTCTAATTTACCCGAAGAAGACTTCATCCTTCAGGATGATAAACCCTGGGTGATTGGTGAATTTGTATGGACAGGTTTTGACTATCTGGGCGAGCCTACGCCTTACGATACCAGCTGGCCGTCACGCAGCAGTTATTTTGGAATGGTCGATTTAGCCGGAATTCCTAAAGACCGGTATTATTTGTATCGCAGCCGGTGGAATACCAAAGCCGAAACGCTGCATATTCTACCTCATTGGAACTGGGAAGGTCGCGAAGGTCAAAAGACTCCGGTTTTTGTTTACACCAGTTATGATCGTGCTGAATTATTTGTAAATGGAAAAAGCCAGGGAATCCAAATCAAAAACGATTCAACCCCACAAACCCGCTACCGTTTGATGTGGAATGAGGTGGTCTATGAACCCGGAACTCTTAAGGTAGTCGCTTTAGATAACAACAACAATCCGCTGGCGGAAAAAGAAATTAAAACCGCAGGAAAGCCCTATGCGCTCAAACTGGAAGCAGATCGTACTAATCTCAAGGCAGACGGCAAAGATCTTTCTTTTGTAACGGTCTCTGTAGTTGATAAAAATGGAATCCCCTGCCCTACCGCTACAAATCAGCTTAATTTTAAAGTAAAAGGTGCCGGAAGTTTCCGTGCTGCGTGTAACGGGGATGCTACCTCTCTCGAATTATTTCACAAACCTACTATGAAATTATTCAGCGGAAAGCTGGTCGTATTGGTTCAGTCTTCCCAAAAACCGGGGGATATCGAATTGGTTGTTAGCGGGAAAGATCTAAAAACAGAGTCGGTAAAATTAAACAGCACCCTTTAGACCGGCGTCTTTTGGCGCAATTTTAAAACAAATACTGAAAGTAGAACCCTGACCGGGCAAACTTTCTATTTCTAAGGTAGCTTCGTTAAGTTCCAGAAACTGCTTAACAACCATTAAACCCAGGCCAGTACCCGCTTCTAATGCCGTTCCCACTTTTGAAAGTATTTGCTCCTGATTGGATTTTATTTGCTGAAGTTTTTCAGCACTCATTCCGGTTCCTTCATCTTCAATAATAAGCTCCAATCCGCCTGGCTTTTGGTCATAGCGCAATTCAATCATTTTACCTTCCGGAGTAAACTTAAGTGCATTTGAAATAAGGTTGTGTAAAATTACCGACAGGTGACCAGGATCTACCCAAATTGGCGGAAGATTCTTTTGCTTTCGGTGATTTAATACGATGTCTTTAAAGGTAGCGCCGGCTTTGTAGGTGTTTAAAATTGTAGAAACTGTATCTACTAAATCTACTTTGGAGCGATTGACCAAAACCCCGTCAAGCTGAGAGTGCGACCATTGCAACAGATTATCTATCATAATCAGGGTTGCATCTACCTGCTTTTTTAAATCTTTATTGAGGTTTGCCGAATCTTCAGCACTCAGCAGGCCTTCCTCTACCATTTTTAAAGTTTGTTGCACAGAGCTTATAGGCGATCGAAGATCGTGCGAGATAATAGTGAATAGTTTATTTTTATGTTCATCCAGTTTAGAAAGCGCATCATTCCTTTTTAGAAGAGTGGCCTGATTGGTTTCGATAACCCGGTTCTTCTGTCGTAATTCTTCAGCAAAACGGCCTCTTTGCTTATAATTTTTCCACAGTAAAAATACAACCAGCACAAGGAGCACCACGAAAACACCCAAAGCAGCAATTTGATACTTTTTAGATTTCAAATCTGTTTCCTTCAGTACCACTTCTGCAGAAAGTCGTTTGTTTTCGAGTTCCTTTTCTTCCAGGTGCATAACATTCACCTGCTGGGTGGTTTTTATGTTATACAGAGAATCTCTGTAACGCAGATTATCTTTTAGAGCCTCAAATGCTTTTGTAGTTTTTGCCTCAGCTTCATAAACCGCAGCCAGTATTGCCGAATTGCGTTCTAAATCCCAAATAGATTGGGACCCTCTTGCATATTCCATAGCCTGCAAGGCATAGTCTTCTGCCAGTTGTAGGTTACCCAGAGCGAGATGAGTTTGAGCCAGACCGGCGTAGGCGTATGATTTTTCCCAGGCGTTAGATTCTATGGAGTCCTTTAAAACAGTCTGATGGTGCAAGATGGCTTTATCATAATTTCCCGTTTGATACGCAACTTCTCCAGATTTGTTATGGTAATAGTGTAAGATCCCTTTTAAATCATAGCGCTCCGCGCGTAAGCGCGCTTCTTCCAATACCTGCTTAGCTTCTTCAAACTCTTCAAGTTCAATATAAGAAATAGAGAGGTTGATAAATGCAGCACCTTTTTTTTGATCTAAATCATGATCATCATAAATCTTTAAAACCTGATTAAAAATATTGATAGCCTCCTGGTGCCGGTCTAGTGCTTGTATAACCAGACCATTTCCCATGAATGATTTTGCCAAACCAGAGTAATCCTCTACGCTTCTGAAAATATCCCGTGCATCCAGGAAATGGGTAAGTGACTCATCATACATTCCTTTTACATAATAAATCCATCCGGCGGTATAAAGTACTTCCGCGGTGAGTGCAGGGCTTTCATGCTCCTGAGTAAATTCATAGGCTTCAGAAAGCTTGGCAAGAGCCTCATTAAAATTACTGTAGGATAGTTCCTGAGCTTTTTGAATTTCAGCTTTTATGTATTCTGCATCACTTTGCTGTGCCCAAATGGGAGAGACTTTTGGAGCCTGACCTAAAAAGCTAAATAGTACTAAGAGAATAAACTCTTTAACCATGAAAAGGTTTTTACTGTATATATCACAGAGTAAAGAAAAAGAAAAAATGCTTAAATAGAAGATTAATGACCTACAAATCACCTTAAAACCTTAGATTTTGTAACTTTATAAAAAAAGAAAAGCATATGAAAAATGCGCGTTTTGACAGAGCACTAGAAAAATTATATACGGCCTTCCACAACAGCACACTAGACCCAGAATGCTGTAAATCCTGTGCGGTAGGCAATATTCTTAACAATACAGATGCCTGGAAACACTTAACCAGTGGGCATGGCTCCTTAACGCTAAGCTATGTGGGACAGGTAAATGAAGCTTTTGGAAAACGCTTTTCGGGTTATAGTCCATCAGAATTAATACAAATTGAAGCAGCCTTTTTAAGAGGTTGTGGCTATCAGCTTCCCTTAAAACGCAACTCGATAAGACCAGATGATCGTACTTCAAAAGAAATTCTTTTTGAAGGGCTTTGCGAAGCAATAACTGTACTTTGCAAATTAGAAGGTATTGCTAATGTGATGGATTATCAGGGAATTTTTAAAACTCAGAAACAGTCGCGAACAGCCTTGGTATAGCAGTCAAATTATCTAATTAATAGAGGCTTCCTTACAAAATATTAATTTTTGATTTTTTTAAACCAAATTTTGTCACATCCTAAAATTGAAACCGTCTTTAAGGTAAGTTTAGATTGACTACAAAATTTGAGTTTATTTATTTGGATTAGCCGCCTTTAATAATCGATAGAATTTTTAGCGTTAATTATACATGAGTGGGAAAGCTTCAGATTTATCTGAGGCTTTTCTTTTTTTGGCTAGAAAACAAAATCTTTAATAAAGATATAAATCAGTAGAAACCACCCTGTCGCAAGTAAAAGTCCGCCTAGCGGAGTGACGGGACCTAAGAATTTCCATTTGTTCCCGAATGCACCCGTGAGGCATAAGCCGTAAATGGAAAAAGAAAAGAGAAAAGTTCCCACAATAAAACAGATGATGACAAACTGCTCTAAACCCGTGTTGAAATTAAGATTAAAACTTAATACCAACAGGAGAATGGCGTGATACATCTGGTATTTTACGCCGGTTTCAAAGCTGGCCAACTGCTCTGATGTGAAACGCTCTTTTAAAGCATGTGCTCCAAAAGCGCCCAGGATAATGGCTAAAAAACCAAAGAATGCCCCAAAAAACTGACTGAGTAAAATTTCCATTTTAAAGTAGATTTGTATTTGTAGCTTTAAAGATATATTTTGAAATTCAGTTTTATCAATTCTCAGTCATTTAATCCCAGTATGAGCCTTTCCCTCAAAGATTATATTAACGATGTACCCGATTTTCCCAAGGAAGGGATCATTTTTAAAGATATTACCCCCTTATTGGCAAGCCCCCAGGCTACTCAACACGCCATCGAACTACTGGCTAAGGGCCTTAATGATCTTAAAGCAACAAAAGTTGCAGGTATTGAAAGTCGGGGATTTTTGTTGGGCAATCTGCTTGCCCAGAATTTGGGATTGGGGTTTGTACCCATACGCAAACCGGGAAAGTTACCGGGACAGGTTCTAAGCGAAACCTACGATCTAGAATACGGCACCGACAGTTTGGAATTAAAAGCAAATAGTATTGTGGAAGGAGATTTAGTCATCATCCATGATGACGTGCTGGCTACAGGAGGAACAGCCGCAGCTGCATGCCGCCTGATAGAAAAGTGTGGAGCACAGGTTGCGCAATGTAATTTCCTTATGGAATTAGACTTCCTGAAGGGAAGGGATAAACTGGAGGCCTATGCTTTACACAGCCTCATTCATTATTGATCCAAAGCATTTTTGGTAACCCAAAGCTTGTATCCCAACAAGGCTAACTGCAGTTTACTCGCTTTAGCAAGATCAACGTCGTTCTTGGTTAAGCTGGGAAGCACTTTTTTATTCAATTTTGCCAGGGTTTTAAAGAATTTCTTTTTCATAACAGAGCGTATACAATTTTAAAAACAGAGTCTCATACACTCAAAGTTAAGGTTTTAACCGATCCTGCGCGCGCTTACAGAACCCGTTAATATTTTTTTGTGATTAGCCGAAAATAGTTTCGATTAGTGTTAAAATTAAAGTGACCATAATTGTGATTTTTGCTTGGTTAATAATTTATTTGACCACAAATACGGAAGTAAAAATCAGTCGTACAAGCAATTGATTCACTATTAATAAAACTGAATACAGTATTGTAAGTAAAAAGATGACTATAGTCAAAAATAAAAACCACCTGATCTACAAATCAGTACTATTCATTAACCATTTACGGTCAAAAACTGAAAATATCTAACTTTTGTAGGCTTGTTTAAGACCTTTTCTAAAATCTGTAGGGGGAAATGGAATCGTTTTTACACTAAAATGATAATTTCATCTTTTAGGGCATAAAAAATCCGCTACAAAAAGAGTGCAGCGGATTTTTATAGCTCTGAAAAAAAGTTTAGTTTTTCTTGACCTTAGTCGTTATCAAAATTACACCATTCTTACCCTTTTCTTTATAAAGCGCAGTTGATGATTCATCCTTTAGAATTGAAATAGATTCGATGTCTTTAGGATCGATCATATTAAGTTCTTCCCGACTGATCTCTTTACCATCTTTTATAAAAAGAGG
>CAYNMH010000074.1:0-1240 GCA_964398145.1 uncultured Flavimarina sp.
TTTCACGGTAGTCGATGCTACCAATCTCACCATTTGCTTTGCGGTACACCATAAAACCACCGCCGCCCAGACTTCCGGCAAAGGGATAGGCAACATTAAGCGCCATATCAACGCCTATGAGCGCATCAAAGGCATTACCACCTTTTTTCAAGATTTCGGCGCCTATGCGCGAAGCTTCTTCACGGGCCGAAACCACCATAATACTGTCTGCAAGTTTTCCGCGTTGAATGCTGCGCGGTTGTTTTTGTTCGGTTTTGCAGGCTGAAAAGGCGAGAAGGATAAACAGAATCAATGCCGAAAACTTAACCGTTTTGAAAGGCACAACAGAATTTTTCAGCAATAAGACAAAGAGCTTAAGATTCATATAAACAATATTGAGTAAAGGTTTTGAGAACTATATTTTATTGTCAATCGGGTTGCCTTCATCCGGAAATTCCAGATTCAGTTCACGTAAGCGTTCATCTGCAAAAGCGCGCAGTTCTTTAAAGAAAAGAGTGAATTCGGTTTCAAAGTCCACATAATGTAATTTCAGGTCTTCCACCGCACGATCCATCCTACTGCGATTTCGGGTACGGCGGTTCATATTGTATAAAACCGTGGCAATGCCGCTCACTTCGGCATAACTGAGCAACCAATTGTCTGCAATCATATGCGGAATCATATGCTGTATGGAGTTGGTCAACACATCGTAATGACGGTCAAGGCTGTCGTAGAAATCGCTAACAAATTTTTCGAGCGGTACTTTTGAATAGTTCTGCCAGTTTTTAGCCAAAAAATGATCATACAGAATATCGACGATGACTCCGCTGTAATGGCTGTATTTGGCGTGCAGGCGCCTGGTGCTTTGCTTTACAATAGGATGCGCATCGGTAAACGTGTCGATGCTGCGGTGCAGTAAAATACCCTTTTTAAGCTGTGGACTGTATTTTTTGTATTGTTTGCCTTTTATGCCGTCTGCCATAAAATTGCCCAGCGTGATTAACTCATCATCGCCTGAAAGATAAATATGTGCCAAAAAATTCATCGGTTTAAAATACAAATAATCGGTTTAGGAACGCGTGGTGTTTGGCTATATTTGCGAATAGCCGGTTTTTTCGAAAACGGAAAGTAATAGCACTAAAAATAACAATAGATAAATGACCCTAATCAAATCCATATCCGGAATACGCGGAACCATAGGCGGTAATCCCGGTGATAACCTGACCCCAATTGATGCTGTTAAATTTGCTTCGGCTTACGG
>CAYNMH010000074.1:1340-18124 GCA_964398145.1 uncultured Flavimarina sp.
ATCCCGGTGATAACCTGACCCCAATTGATGCTGTTAAATTTGCTTCGGCTTACGGGAGCTTTATCAAACAGCAGCGAACTAAAGACGAATATCGCGTCGTGGTAGGTCGTGATGCGCGCCTAAGCGGCGAAATGCTGCAGCAACTGGTGATGCAAACTCTGGTGGGTATGGGAATTCACGTGATTGATCTGAATTTATCGACCACGCCTACGGTAGAGCTTGCGGTAAAACTGGATCACGCCGATGGCGGAATTATTCTTACCGCATCCCACAATCCCAAGCAATGGAACGCCTTAAAATTACTGGATAAAAACGGGGAATTTCTCAATGCCGAAGCTGGAGCGAAAATCCTCGAACTGGCAGAATCAGCAGAACTGAATTTTGCAGACGTGGATGATTTGGGCGAAATACATAAAAACGACGCCTATATCGATATTCACATCGACGAGGTTTTAGATCTCGAACTCGTGGATGAAGACGCTATCAAAGCTGCCGGATTTAAGATTGTGGTAGATGGCGTCAATTCAACCGGAGGGATTGCCATCCCGATGCTCCTCAACCGTCTGGGGGTGCATACCGTAAAGCTGTATTGCGAGCCTAACGGAAAATTTCCGCACAATCCCGAACCTTTGAAAGAGCATCTGGGCGATATCTCTGCTTTGGTAAAAGAAGAAAGCGCCGATCTGGGAATCGTGGTTGATCCCGATGTGGACCGGCTGGCATTTATTGACGAGACCGGTGAAATGTTTGGAGAAGAATACACGCTTGTAGCCTGTGCCGATTATGTTTTGGGCGAAAACCCCGGCGCAACTGTATCTAATTTGAGTTCGTCGCGCGCCCTGCGTGACGTTACTTTAAAGCACGGCGGCACGTATCACGCTGCTGCTGTGGGTGAGGTAAATGTAGTTGCCAAAATGAAAAAAGTGGATGCCGTAATCGGCGGTGAAGGCAACGGAGGTATCATTTACCCCGAGTCGCATTACGGTCGGGATGCCCTGGTGGGTGTAGCTTTATTTCTGACGCATCTCGCAAAGCGAAAACTAAAAGTAAGTGAGTTACGCGCGAGCTATCCCGCGTATTTTATGAGTAAAAAGAAAATTGAATTGACACCCGGTCTGGATGTTGATGGAATTTTAAAAGCAGTCGCCGAAAATTACAAAGCAGAAGAAATCAATACTATTGATGGTGTAAAAATCGATTTTGAAAAGCATTGGGTACACCTCAGAAAATCAAACACCGAACCCATCATTCGCATTTATACCGAAGCTCCGTCACAAACCGAAGCAGATCACATCGCTGATGATATGATTGCTGAAATTAAGGAAATAGCGGGGATTTAATTTGCAATGTGCAGTCTCAGTAAGCAGTTTTTCAAATACGAAATTAGAAATACGAAATTAGAAATACGAAATACACAATCGGGAGTTTGCAATTGGTTTGTCATTTCGACCTGAAGGGAGAAATCACATCAGCCATTCTGAAAATTAGAAATTAGAAATACGAAATCAGAAATCATCTGGTCTATAATAATAGCAATAACAATAACAATAAAAATAATTACTGCGCATGTTTAAACCGCTTGTGCGTCCATAGATAGTATTGTGGGGCGCGGCGAATTTGTGTTTCGAGATTTTTGACAAAAACGTCTGTAATCTGATAATCGGGTAGGGCAGTGGGGTCCTCGGTAATGACTTTAAAATGGGCTTTGTAAAAACCGCGTTTTACTTTGTCTACAGCCAGGTACAACACGGGCATATCTTCCGATTTGGCTAAACGTTCAACACCGGTAAAAAAAGGTACATTTTGTCCCAGGAAATTGGTGCAATACTGGTTTTTACGGGATTTTGGGGACTGGTCTGCGATAAACGCATAAGTAGCCATCTCCCCTTTGCGCTGCTTTTTGCGAATGATAAAGGTAGCTTCCTTATTATTGATGAGTTCGGAGTTCCATTTTTGACGAATTTCTCGCACTAAATTGTCAAAACGCTTATTCTTTATACGTTTGTATATTCCATAACCGGTGTAGTCAAAGTAGAACTGCAGTGCGGTAAGCCATTCATAGCTGGCGTAATGCCCCATCATAATAAGCGAACTGCGTTTTTCGGCTTCCAGCTTGTAGATGATGTCCAGATTTTCAATTATAAAGCGTTTCTTTAATTCTTCCGCAGAAATAGAGATCGACTTGATCATCTCCAGAAACATATCGCACATATGCTTGTAAAAGTTTTTTTCAATCTGTTTTAATTCGGTTTCCGATTTTTCAGGGAAGGCTGTTTTGAGATTGAATGCAACTGTTTTTCGGCGATAGCCCACCACATAATACACCAGCCAAAACACTCCGTCAGAGAACAGATAAAACAGCCTCCAGGGGAGCTTTGAGATGCACCATAAGAGCGGATAAACTAACCAAAAGACAAGTCCTTGCATCAGCAGATCATTTTAAAGAGAAATACAGCAGAAGCCTATATGGAAGTTCTATAAACCCGCAGGAAAACACTAACATTCTGCTCACTTTTAGTGCGCAAATATAGGTATATTTGAAGCTTAAACTCGAGCATTTATGGGGGATTTAAACCTGGTAACCTTAATCGTGATTGGTATTAATGTACTTATCTCAATGAAAGGCTTTAACGATTATTCGTTTTTCGAAAAATACAAATTCAACACGGGAGCAGTGCGACGTGGAGAGCAGATTCGCATTTTATCTTCCGGATTTTTACACGTGAGTACGGCGCATTTGTTTTTCAATATGCTTACCCTATATTTCTTTGCGCCAATTGTGGTTAGGATGCTGGGCAATTGGGAATTTGCAGTTATTTATTTGGGAAGCCTTATTCTGGGTAATCTTCTTTCTTATTATTTCCATAAAGATGAATACCATTATTCGGCGGTTGGTGCCAGTGGTGCGGTTTCCGGGATTTTATACTCGGCGATTTTACTGCAGCCCGATATGAGCCTGTATATGTTTTTTATTCCCGTTCCTATTCCGGCCTATATTTTTGGAATTGGCTATTTGCTGTATTCCATTTATGGGATGCGTGCCAATAATGACAATATAGGTCACGACGCACACTTTGGCGGAGCAGTGGGAGGTTACGTTATAACTTTGTTAATGGCGCCCATATTGCTTCAGATTAATACGCTGATGGTGGGATTGTTAGCGATTCCCATCATTGTTTTATTTGTGTTAAACAAGACCGGAAAGATTTAGTGGCACAGGTCTTGCTTTTAGTAGGGGGTCAAACAATCGGCAATATGCAGTAAACTGGTATTGCTCTAAACTAAAAACAAAAATTTAAAAAGCATGAAGACGATTTTAATTTTGGCTATAACAGCTATGACTACTGCAGTAAGCGCACAACAAATAGAACCTACCGTAAGCGTTACGGGTGAAGGTAAGGTTATCGCCGTACCGGATGAAGTGACTATTAGAATGGGGGTTCAAAATGAAGGAAAGGACCCTAAAACCGTAAAGGCGGAAAATGATGAAGCAGTAGATAAAGTGCTTGATTATTTGTTGAAAATGGGAATACCTCAAAATCAGGTACAGACCGAATATGTCAACCTGAATAAAAACTACGACTACAATACGAAAACCTATAGTTATAATGCCAGCCAGACTATTTCGGTTGAATTGAAAGACCTCTCTAAATACGATAAGCTGATGTCAGGTCTCGTGAGTTCAGGGATTAACTCTATTAGCGGGGTTAGTTTTTCATCTTCAAAAATGGAAGAATATGAAGCTGAAGCGCGTAAAAAAGCAGTTTTAGATGCCAAACAAAAAGCGGAAGCGTATGCCGGTGTTTTGGGTCAAAAAATAGGAAAAGCTCTGATGATTGCAGAACAGGGGACCAGCAGTCCGCAACCACAGCCTATGTATAAAATGGCAGTTGCAGAATCAATGGATTCCGGTCGCAATACTATTGCACCCGGCGAGATCACGGTAACTTCACGAATACAGGTGAGTTTTGCTCTTATCGATTAATTTCTGAAAAATGGCTGAGGCCAAGTGAACACAGAAGGATCTATAAATCGCGTTTATAGGTCCTTCTTCGTTTATGTAATTTATGATCGTATTTTTTCCAAAGCTGTTGAATCGCTTTGTTTTCTTCGAGTTCCGGATTGGTTTCTACCTGAGTTACGCCATTGGCAGTAAATAAATCCTGCATCGTTTGGAAGATCGCAGCGGTAACACCTTTACCCTGATATTCGGGATCAATCCCAATAAGGTAAAAAGCCGCGGTATCGTTCTGTTTACGAGCCTTAAGAAGATGGATAAAGCCAAAAGGCCACAGGCTTCCATTTGCTTTTTTAAGCGCTTTGCTGAAAGAAGGCATGGTAATGGCAAAAGCGATGAGTTTACCATGGGCATCTTCAATACACTTGATGTAGTGCGGATTGATGTATTTAATGTACTTATCCTTGTAATGGTCTATCTGATATTGCTGAATAGGTACAAACGTGCTCAATTCATTATACGTTTTATTGAGCAGGCCAAACATATCGTCTACATACGGTAAAATTTCCTTACTATTCTTAAAGTGAATCAGCTTAAGGTTGTATCGCTCTACGATAAGACGTGCAAATTTCTCTACTTTTTCAGGGGATTTTTCTGGGATTTGAATCTCATATTCTACCCATTCTGAAGCTTTTTCAAAGTTGAGCTGTTCAAAATGATCTTTATAATACGGAAAATTATACCAGGTAATCATCGTATTGAGGTAATCAAAACCTTCTACAAGCATACCGGCCTTTTCCATATTACTAAAGCCTACCGGACCTTCAATCCACTTCAGATTATTTTCACGGCCTATATCTTCCACCTTAGCTATAAGAGCTTTGGTAACTTCCAGATCATCAATGGCGTCATACCAGCCAAAACGCATTTTTGATTTTCCCTGTTCGTTAATTTCGATATGATTGATGATTGCAGCAATTCGACCTACAGGTTTACCATTTCTTAATGCCAGGAAAAAGCGAGCTTCTGCATTTTGAAAGACCGGGTTTTGCTCGGGATCCATGCTCTCGAGTTCATCATTGATAAGAGGGGGTACCCAATTGCTTTCTTTTTTATAAATGGAAAACGGGAATTTGACGAATTGTCGTAATTCCTTTTTTGTTTTCATTTCTTTAACTGTAATCATCTTTTCTACTCTAGGGTGTAAAAGTAACCGTATTTTTAATTCTTCGGAAGCAATTGATCATTCCTGTGGAAATCGAGGCGGTAGGACAGGCCCAGACCAATTTGCCGGCGACGCGGGGTTTCTTTAAAATTAATCAGGGCATTGATATCTACCTGTAAGTTTTTAGTAATCAAATAAGCACCACCAAATCGGAACAAATCATCTGCATATATATCACTTATGATCACCTGTACTTCGGCGAAAGCTGCGATTTTAGGATTGAAGGAATGTGTCATTGTGGTTATCCAGGCTTTTGTAGGAAAATCAGTTAAAAACTGATCGTAGATAAAATTGTTCACCCATACCCATTGTCCCCAGTTGTGTTGGGTTATGGCTATAACCTTTGGGCTAAAACCTGCCTGACTCTCGGGTAGAAAGGGATTGTTGTTGCGATACACGTAATTAGCCCCTGAATATATAGACACAGCCGGGATAAGTGTTCGCCATTTAAAGGCACGGTTAGCATGATAGCTGTAAACGTTTATTTTTTCTTCATAATTTTTATAGGGATCGTAAAGCAGGTATTTAATACCGGCAGTAACGATAGGAAAACCGCTTTGACTGTAAGGCTCAGCATTCCCGGCAGTGGGAGTGACATTTTCATAAAGATAACTTCCGGATAGATTAAATTCCAGTTGCTCCCGGATGGCACCATAACGCAGTTGAAATTCGGCGCCCCAATTTTCAGTTTCAGTATAAAGCAAATTATGGGATTCTTTTCCTAAAAGAGCTCCCATCTCAGCCTGAAAAACCCCTGTACCTACCGCAAAAGCTCCCTGGGACTGTCCCGGCCGGTTTGAATTAATTGTTTCAGTATACTGGGCTCGCAATGCACAACTTAAGAAAACAAACAGAATTCCCAGCGAATATTTTAATGATACCTTCATTTTTGAGGTAGTATGAAATTTGACAAAATTAGGTGCTAATCTCACAAACATACTGTAAAAAATATTGATAGCCTAAAAGGCAATAGTCGTGTTTAGACATACACATTTAGTCTTTTTTTAAGCTCAAACCCAAGCCTAATGGTTACTTTTACGGGTAATTTAGAGGAGGATTTAACGTTAAGTACAAAATATTAATCCTTTAATTAACGCATTAAACAGCGCCTAGATGAAGTTTTTACAGACGATTCTTATAATTCTCCTGATCTTTTTTGCATTGCGCATCATTTTTCGCCTGGCGGCACCTTATCTAATGAAATATGTTGCCAAAAAGGCCGGGGAACGTTTTGAACATATGGCACGCGGATATCAAACACGTCAAAATCCCCAACAAAGAGAAGGGGAGACGGTTATAGATAAGGTGCCACAACGCGAGCAAAACGCAAATAAAAAGGTGGGTGAATACATCGATTACGAAGAAATTGACTAATTTCCGCCCTTTAGTTTTAGTACTTCAATATGACTTTTTCGTATAAAAAAATACTACCACACCTCGCTGTGGTTTTGGTTTTTATAGTTACCGCACTTTTATATTTCAGTCCGGTCCTTTCCGGTAAAAAAATGTATCAAAGCGATATACAGCAGTACCGCGGGATGGCTAAGGAGTTGATGGATTACCGGGAGCAAACCGGGGAAGAACTGTATTGGACAGATGCAGCCTTCGGCGGAATGCCCACCTACCAGCTGGGAGCCAAATATCCACACAACTGGATTAAAAGCCTGGATCTCAGTATTCGATTTTTACCCCGACCTGCAGATTATCTTTTCCTATACTTCATCGGTTTTTACGTGTTGCTTTTAGTTTTGAAACTCGATTGGCGATACGCCGGGCTTGGGGCCCTGGCTTTTGGATTTAGCAGTTATCTAATTATCATTTTAGGGGTTGGGCATAATGCCAAAGCACACGCGATTGCATATATGCCACTGGTACTAAGCGGGATTTTGCTCACCTTCCGAAAAAAATACATCTTGGGATTTTTACTTACTGCCGTGGCTATGGCACTCGAGATTGTGGCAAACCATGTGCAGATGACCTATTACCTGATGTTGCTGGTAATCGTTTTAGGGATAGCTTATTTCATAGATGCCATTCGGAAAAAGGAATTACCCCACTTCTTTAAAAGTGTAGGAATTCTTATTCTGGCCGTTGTGCTGGCTATTGGTACCAATGCAGCCAGTCTTATGGCCACTTCGGAATATAGTAAGTTTAGTACACGCGGTATTAGTGAACTAACCATAAATCCAGATGGTACGCCGAAGGAAGCGGTTGACGGGCTGGATAAATCCTACATCAATCAATACAGCTATGGCATAGCCGAAACGCTTGATCTTTTTATTGCAGGTTTGTATGGAGGGTCAAATTCGGAACCTTATGACAAAGACAGTGCATTTTCCGAGTATTTACTGCGACAAGGTGTGCCTCCGGCTCAGGTTGAATCTATTTTTGGGCAATTTGGGCTTTATTATTGGGGGAATCAGCCGGGAGTTTCTGGCCCCGCTTATTTAGGGGCAATAGTAGTTTTCCTTTTTGTGCTGGGCTTATTTATGGTTAAGGGACGTTTAAAATGGTGGCTCGCAGGAGGTACCGTGCTTTCCCTGCTTTTAAGTTATGGCGGAAATCTCGCCTGGTTTACCGATTTGTGGATAGACTACTTCCCGCTTTATAATAAATTCAGGGCGGTCACCTCTATTCAGGTACTTGCAGAATTATGTGTACCTGTTTTGGCTGTTTTCGGTTTGTATAAAATTCTTCAAAAAACCGAACCTGAAGAACGAAAACTCCACGCTCTTAAGTGGACCACGGGAATAACAGGTGGTTTAGCGTTGATTATTTTACTGTTTAATGGCAGTTTGTTTTCATTTGCGGGAGGTAATGATGAGGCTTACATACAGGCAGGAGGGATGGAGCTTATGAATGCGATTCGCGAAGACCGTAAATCATTGCTTGTAAGCGACTCGATTAAAACACTTGTTTTAGTTTTATTGGCTGCCGGGCTTATTTGGTTTTATATTAAAAACAAGCTGAAAGAAACTTCAGTTATCCTTGTCCTTGCATTACTTGTGGTGTTTGATTTGGTCACTGTAGATCGCAGGTATGTCAATACCGAAAATTTTGTAAGTGCCCGAATTGTAGAACAACCTTTCCAGGCTACTGCTGCTGATAAAGAGATCCTGAAAGATACTACGAGATACCGCGTTTATGAACAGCGTGTGGGGCTAAATGGTGCGCGTACGAGTTATTTTCACAATTCAATAGGAGGATATCACGGGGCTAAACCGGCACGTTTACAGGATCTTATTGAGTTTTACCTGTACGAGGGTAATATGATACCTCTCAATTTGCTCAATACTAAATACATCATCACTCAAAACCAGGAAGGGCAGGAGCAGGTACAAATCAATCCGGAAGCAGCAGGCAACGCGTGGTTTGTACAAAATGTAAAAGTCGTGCCGGACGCTGATGCTGAAATTTTAGCACTGGACAGTATTAATCCTAGGCAGACCGCAATTATTCAGGAAAAGTTTGCAGGACCTTTACAACGTAAGGTTTTTCCACAGGATTCTACCCAGTCCATAAAATTGCAGGAACATCGTGGTGATTATTTAAAGTACCGTTCGCGTGCGCAGTCTGATAAGCTCGCAGTTTTTAGCGAAGTATATTATCCTGATGGCTGGGAGGCTTATCTCGATGGGAAAGCCACAGATCATTTTAAAGTGGATTATATTTTACGCGGAATGAAAGTACCTGCCGGGGAGCACGTGATCGAGTTTAAATTTGAACCTCAGGTAGTAAAAACCGGAAGCACAATTAGTCTGGTAAGCAATATTGTTTTAGTACTTGTTCTACTGGGTGGGGCTTTCTTCAGCTACAGGAAGTCAACACAGGCTAAAGTCTAAACCATTTATCAATTTGAAAAAAGCGCTGATTATCTGTTACTATTGGCCTCCCGCTGGTGGACCCGGGGTGCAGCGCTGGCTTAAGTTTGTAAAGTATCTCCGGGATTTTGACATAGAGCCTGTAGTTTACGTCCCAGAAAATCCGCATTATCCCATTCAGGATAAGAGTCTGGTTCAGGGAATTCCGCAGGGAATTACGATCATTAAAAAAAGAATATGGGAACCTTACGGGATGGCTTCCCTTTTTTCTAAAAAAGATACTTCTCAGATAAGCTCCGGGATTATTAAAGCGGAATCTAAACAATCTTTTTTGCAAAGGTTGATGCTTTTTGTGCGCGGCAACCTGTTTATTCCTGATGCGCGTAACTGGTGGGTAAAACCTTCCGTAAACTATTTAAAAAAATATTTGAAGGGAAATCCGGTAGATTATTTAATAACTACAGGTCCGCCACACAGTCTGCATCTAATAGGTCTTCAGCTTAAAAGGAAAACAGGACTTCCATGGCTGGCAGATTTTAGAGACCCCTGGACCGAAATTGGCTATCAGAAAAAATTAAAACTTACTCAAGCCGCTCAAAAAAAGCATAAGCGCCTGGAAAAACAAGTTCTTCAGGAGGCTGATCATATTTTGGTTACCAGTTTCGCTACTCAAAAGTTATTTAAGGCTAAAACGCAACGGCCGGTGAGCTGTATAACCAATGGTTATGATAGCGAAAGTCTTCCTGAAATAAACCTGGATGCTTCTTTTACACTGGCACATATCGGTTCGCTACTCGAAGACCGAAATCCCAAGATTTTATGGGAGGTGCTCCATGAACTTAAGACTGAAATTTCCGGTTTCAAACATGATTTTAAACTGAAGCTTGCCGGAAAAGTGAGTGCTGCTGTAGTAGCAAGCATAAAAGCGGAAGGGCTTTCTGAAAATTTGGACTTATTGGGATATCTTTCACACCCCGAAGCCTTACGCCTGCAACGCAGCAGCCAGCTTTTAGTTTTAATAGAGATTAATGCCAAAGAAACTCAACTGATAATTCCCGGTAAACTGTTTGAATACCTATCGGCCGGGCGTCCTATTCTGGCTATAGGGCCCCAGGAATCGGATATTAAAACACTCATTGCGGAGGCAAATGCAGGTGACTATTTTACTTATGACAATAAGCAGGAGTTAAAAACGGTAATTGCAGATTATTACAAAGCTTTTAAAACAACCGGAATCATTCAAAGAGAAACTGATATCTTTCAGTATAGCCGTAGAAATCTGACTAAGGATTTAGCTGACATTCTTCATCAACTTTAACTTATGGGTATAGTTGCATCTCAATCGGCTAAAAATCTTATAACCACGTATTTCGGTTTTGGCATCGGTGCGCTCAATACTCTGGTGCTTTACGTCCAGTTTTTTGAAGAAGAAAATTATGGTTTAGTAGGCCTTCTCCTAAGCACCGCTACATTAATTATGCCCTTTATGGCAGTGGGGGTGCAGAATACTCTAATCAAATTCTATTCGAAATACAGTGGCAGGCAGCAGGATATATTTCTCAGTTTTATGCTCCTTTTGCCCTTACTTATTCTTATTCCGGGAGTTTTAATTGGGAGTTTACTGTACGATTCGATAGTTGACTTTTTAGCTTCTAAGAATGAGATTGTACGACCCTATGTTTATTTAATAGGAATTATCGCTTTTGCGATGGCTTATTTTGAAATTGGTTATGCCTGGGCAAAGACCCAGTTGCAAAGTGTGTTTGGTACGGTGATGAACGAAGTCTTTCACCGGCTCGGGGTTATGGTGCTCCTCGCTTTATACGCATTCGAGCTGTTAGACCTTACCTCATTTTTGTATGGAGTTACTGTCGTTTATCTCTTGCGTATGCTTATTATGCTTACGTATGCGTTTAGCCTAAAGAAACCACGTTTTCAAATTGCCTTACCTAAAGAATTGAGCAGTATTCTTAAATATGCGCTGCTTATAATTCTTGCCGGTTCAGTAGCAGTTATGATTTTAGATATTGATATGTTCATGCTGAATGTACTGCTTCCTATTGAAAATCTCGCCTACTATGCCGTAGCCATATACATTGCAGCGGTAATCGCAGTACCGGCGCGGGCTATGCATCAGATAATTTATCCGCTAACGGCAACCTATTTAAATAACCGTAGCTTTTTAGAACTTAAGGATCTTTACAAAAAGAGTTCGCTAACACTTTTTGTAGTTTCAGGACTTATTTTTCTTTTAATCATTTGTAATATAAAGAGTCTGTATCTCCTTTTAGATCCTTCTTACAGTAAAGGATTGTATGTGGTGTTACTTATTTCCTTAGCAAAACTTGCCGATAATGTAATGGGGAATAATAACGCGATTTTATACAATTCAGATTACTACCGGTTGGTACTGGTTTTAGGGGTGATTTTAGTGGTTGTAGCCGTAATTCTTAATTTGATTTTTATACCGCAATTAGGTGTTAAGGGAGCGGCAATTGCCACTTTTTTGGCTTCAGTAGGCTATGTTATCACTAAAATTATAGTGGTTTATCTAAAGTTTAAAATGCAGCCTTTTACCAAAGAGTCGGTATGGGTGAGTTTGCTTTTGATCACTTTGGGTTGTGCATTCTATTTCTGGGATTTTCAGTTTCATCCTATTCTGGCAATTGGTTTTAAATCTGTTTTGTTAACGATACTTTATGCACTGGCGGTGTACGGTTTTAGAATGTCTCCGGAAGTTACGCGATGGATTAACGATCTGTTTTTAAAAAGAAAATCCCGTCCTGAATGAAATCAGAAACGGGACCTTCCAAACTAACCAACCAAAAAATCAATCTTTATCCACCTTGTGGATTTTATTTTATCCTCTGCCTCTTCCTGAATTACCGCGTGACCGGCTGGCATCAGAATTAGTTCTGCCGGTATTTGCACTACGGGCAGCATTACTGCTCCGTGAACTCTGAGAGCGTTGTTGCACACTTCGTTGCGGTGCTGAATTTCTCTGAACCTGCCTTTGTGAAGCAGTACTCCGCGTTTGTACATTTCGACTTGGAGTGCTGTGCTGTACTACAGAACGCTGCGGGGTCGTATTTCGTACCTGAGTGTTTCGGTCTGAAGAAGAACTTCTGGACTGTACTTGTCGCTGAGGCACGGCACTTCTCGCTTGAGAATTTCGACTCGAGGTCGTAGCTCTTGATTGTACATTTTGATCTGAACCATTTCTTTGCACAACCCGAGGTTGAGGCGTTGCAATACGCTGTCCTGCATTTGTATTTTGAGACCTGCTCTGTGTTTCACGAGCCTGATTAGTGCTTCGGCTCATTGTATTTCGATTTGAAGACCTTGCATCGATAATTGCATTATCAGAGCGGCCTGCACTTGACTTGCTGTTTATAACGCTACGCGAATTAGAAGATCTACCTGAATTTGCAGCACTTCTCACAATTCGATCATTTGAACTTCTGCTGTAAGATGAACTTCTTGAAGAAGAGGATCTGCTGTAATTTCTATCTGAATTTACACGCTGGCGCGCATCGGAATAGCTGCCTCTACGGGCATCATTATGTGCTATACGCCCGCTGGGTCTTTTAAAATCACGATAGGCATTACGGTAACCATTTCTATAACCTAAAGCATAATGACTGCGGTGATAGGCATAGTCGTAACGCACCGGAGTATAATATCTTCTGTAAGGTCTGGTGTACACCAGACATCTGTCAAAATAGGGTCTGTAAAAGAAATTGTGGTAGGGGTGAAATACATAATTCCTATTATAAATATTAATAAAACCGGTCACGTGCGAGAATCGTGGGCCATTATAAAATATATGAAGTCCGCCTACATTTACAATACGATTGTTGTTGTAATTGATATAGACGCTCCCGGCTTGTATAATCCGTCCCCAGTTATCATAGTACACAGGCACATTCTCAATCTGGATTACCGCACCAAAATCATCATACTGTACAAAGGGATCGTAGTCGTAACCGGAATTGTAGGTGATATTAACCGGCCCGGCATTCACGTTTACATTTACATAATTTTGAGCAATCTGAGGTAAAACAAAATCAAATTCACCATCAGGATATACCGAAAATTCCACTCCACCCTCAACAAAGATGTAACGGCTGCCATCGTAATAACTTCTGTATTCACCATCCAACGTCTCCGCTTTTAAGGGAGTAAGGCCTGCTATCAGGCCAACGAATAAAAAGATAAGATTTTTCATAATTGTAGCATTTAGATTGTTTGTACTCATTTAATTCTTTTTGGATGGTACACTATAAATTATACAAGTAACGTGCCATAATTAGAAAATGGTGCTTTGATGGTTATGTAACAAAGGGGGTTAAAATGCTACCAATAGGTGTCATCAATCAAAAAATCAACCTATTATGATGTTAAGAGAAGATCGAAATTTAATAGTAATTGCTCATTTGAGTCAGCTGCTAGATCTGGTCACCGGTTTTGGTGGTCTTCTGGTACCCTTGTTTCTTTGGTTAACGCAAAAGGATAAAGTCATGGGAATGGATGAATCCGGGAAGCAAATTTTAAATTTTCAGTTCAGCCTGTTTTTATATTCGATCATTTGTATTCCGGCGATATTAATGTGTGGTTTAGGATTTTTAGGAATTGCTGTAATTGCTATAATTGCACTGGTACTTCCTATCATTAACGCTATTAAAGCTGCAAATGGAGAACCTACCTATTATCCTGGAACTATTCAGTTTTTGAAATAGATTGAAATGAAAAAACCGCGCCAGCAGCGCGGTTTTAACAATATATAATTAAATCGACAAATTAGTGCTCGTTTAGACCGAAGTCTGGGTATGCACTCATACCGTGCTCGTGCTCATCAAGACCTTCAAGCTCTTCTTTCTCAGAAACGCGAAGTCCAAGTGTTGCTTTAAGCGTAAATAGTATAATAAAGGCAGTTACACAACAAAATGCGCCAACAATACCTACACCGGTTAATTGAGTTAAAAACTGTTCCATACTTGCCATAGCACCAAAGATACCTACTGCAAGTGTACCCCAGATACCACAGATTAAGTGTACTGCAACGGCTCCTACAGGATCATCCAGTTTCAATTTATCTACTAATGCCACACCAAATACAATAATTGCACCGGCAATTACACCAATGAGAACGGCGTCATTAGGAGACATTTGATCTGCACCTGCAGTGATACCTACTAGACCACCCAGGATTCCGTTTAAGAACATGGTTAGGTCATAATTTTTATACATTAACGTAGAAACGATAAACGCACTTACACCTCCTGCTGCAGCAGCTAAAGAAGTTGTAACCAGAGTTAATGAAGTTAATTCAGGATCAGCCGAAAGAACTGAACCTCCGTTAAAGCCAAACCAGCCTAACCAAAGGATAAGAACCCCAGCGGCAGCAAACGGGATGTTGTGACCCGGGATTGCTTTGGGCTTTCCGTCTTCGTCAAATTTACCAATACGTGCACCCAAAAGATAGATTGCGATAAGTGCAGCCCAGCCTCCTACAGAGTGTACCAGGGTAGAACCGGCAAAATCATAGAAGCCCATAGCGTCTAAGAAACCACCTCCCCATTTCCAGGAACCAACAATAGGATAGACGAGACCTACATAAATCACTGTAAAAACCATAAAGCTTCCCAGTTTTATACGTTCGGCAACTGCTCCAGATACAATGGTTGCAGCGGTTGCGGCAAACATACCCTGAAACAGGAAGTCTGTCCACCAGGTGTAACCTCCGTCTGCATAATCAGGAGTCATCCCATTTTCAGGTGGTGCGATACCAAAACCGGCAAAGCTAAAGATACCTGATGAGTCTTCGGCAAAACCTGGATACATCAGGTTAAAGCCACCTATATAGTAAACCAAAAGGCCTACACAAATGATAAAAACGTTTTTAAATAAAATATTAATAGTATTCTTTTCGCGGGTAAGTCCAATCTCAAGAAAAGAGAAACCCAAGTGCATAAAAAACACCAGCCCGGTACAGATCATCATCCATACGTTGTTTGCTGTAAATAATCCTGCTTCCATATATTATAGTATTTTGATTAAGTTAATTTAGTTAAGAGTGTCTCCACCTTTTTTACCGGTTCGTATTCTGTAAGCTTCCTCTACATTAGAGACAAAGATTTTACCATCACCTACTTCTCCGGTAGCTCCGGCTTCAAGTATTGCGCTAATTGCAGCTTGCTCAAAGTCATCGTTTACTACTATAGAGAGGTATCTGCGCTGAATGTCGCTGGTGCTGTAGGAAACTCCACGATAAACGTGACCGTGCTTTTCGTTTCCTAAACCGGTTACATCCCAGTAAGAGAAAAAGTTTACTCCTTTTTCATGCAGTGCTTTTTTAACTGCGGAAAATTTCGATTTTCTAATGATTGCATCAATTTTTTTCATTGTAAATGTGATTTTAGATTAAAATGAATATACGGCCGCAAGAAGGAATGATCCCAGACTTCCTGAATATGATGGTGTCCCATCAAAATCATCCAGGAATACATCCTCGCTAGCAGAATCTAATCTAAATTCGGGAATAAATGTTAAAGGACCAACTTTTGCATTACCTGATAATGTCACAGCAAATACGCTAGCGTCACCTTCTGCGTCAAAACCTCCTATTGCTCCAAACTCTCCAAACTCGCTGAAGTATTCTGGACGTAATCCTATAGAGAATGAATCGCTAAGTGCAGCCTGAGCGTAAAGCGCTACGCCGTAAAATCCTGTTTCTTCCGCAAAATCTCCTGCAGCTGTAGTATTATAGGTTGCATTAAGTCCTAAATAAAAGGAGTCTGAAACGTCATATCCCGTTGTTAAGTCAACCTGAAAAGTTGAACCGTATCCATCTGAACCACCTTCATCGGTGTAGTTCCCTCCCTGATCTCCGTAAAGTACATTTAAGAAAGTGCTTCCAGAATCACCAGAATAACCTAACTGACCTCCAAATGTGTAGCTTCCGAAAGGATTAAAGTCTGTAAAGTCTGTAGAGTTCATAATAGCAAGCATCGCACTCCAGCTATCATCTATAGCGAAATCTGCTTTCAGACCACTGTGTGAGAAAGGTCCGTAAGAGAACATATAGGATGTTGAGTAGTTGAAGTTAGCAGCTGGTGAGATAACCTCATAACCTAAGAATGTATTCCAGTTACCAAAGGTGAATGTTACGCTCTCGCTGGCATTCCAATATACATAGAGTTGGTTAACAATACTTGAGCTTGCAGTAGTAGATCCAAAAACAGCATCTGTACCACGCGGACCATAAACAAGGTCAGCTACGGCACCTACACTTCCTTTTTCATAAGAAAGGACCAGATTAGCCATACCCAGAGCAAAACCGGGCTGGTTTGCAAACGAAGAACCCGGAGCAGCGTATGTATCTAATTCGCCATCACTGTCTGTATCGACAAGTTTATTGGGAGCGGTTAAATTTTGTCTGAAATACGCGTCAACAGACCCTGATAGAGTGAATCCGTCGGTCCATGAAGTTTCTTCTTCTTGCGCAAAAGCGGTTAAGCTTAAACATAGCATAAAGGGTACTAGTAATTTTCTCATTTTAAAATTGATTAATTGGTGAGTTGCTAAACTAGTTATTATTTAAAGTTACCCCCAAATATTTTGGGGGGTACCCTCATATTTTTGCTATTTGTGTAAATATACCCCCATTTTTTTTAGGGTATGTTACCCGAAAGCGATTTCGAAAACTCAAAATTGCCATATTGCTTATGGATAATGTGCCGTTTTTGTGAAATTTTGCGAAATATTGAGGTAAAAAATC